>JAYUSZ010000365.1:0-21501 GCA_043755435.1 Bryobacterales bacterium
AGTTCCATCGTTCCCGCCCTTGTCGCCGGATCGTTACTAAGCCTGCGGTAACCAACACTTGCAAATGCTTCATGACTGCAAAACGGGATTGCGGAAAACCGGCGGCCAGTTGGCCGGTTGTTAGCGGTTTTTCGCGTAGCAAGTCCAAAATCCGCCGCCGAGTGAAATCGTTTAGAGCGAGCCACACGGCTTCGGAGGAGGAGTTTTCCTCTTGGTTCATATGTTACCAAAAGGTAACATATCAAAAGACCCTCGTCAAGGCTCTTCATTTGGTGGTAGCCTACTGCCATGTGGATTCGAAAAGCTGCCCGCGACAAGAACAAAGGCGTCAACTCTCCGGTGCCTACACAACCTGTCTCCAATGAGGAGTTCATTCCTCGAGTTCAGACTGCACGACAGAAGCAACTAGAAGGGCTAATCGGCGATATGTCGATGGCCAATGCACAGAAGCTTGGTATGGATCGGAGAGCCTTTATGGCCACTACGATGGGCCTTGCAACGTGCTGGTGCGCGACCAACAAGGTGTATGGAAAGGCTCTTGATGTGGATGAGGCCGAGATGTTTGAGCCGGCTGCCACTGAGGAAAAATTCCCCAAGAGCGACTACTTCATCATGGATGTGCAGGCCCACTTTACCAATGGCTTTGCGCTGGAATTCCGCAATATGGAGTTCATGAAGAACATGGGCTTCAACCTGAAAAATGACAAGGATGCTTACAGCTATAAGAACTTTGTCAAAGAAATGTTCTTCGATTCTGAAACCGATATGATTGTGATCTCCGGTGTTCCGGGCCGCGAAAGACAACGCGATGCTGAAGGCAAAACTCTGGAGGGGAAGGCTAGGGCTGGGGGAATTCTCCCCAGTTGGTTGATGTCTGAAGCGAAGAAGGAAATTAATAGTCTGGCCGGGTCGCAACGTGCTTTGAGCCAAGGCAACTTGGCTCCGAACCACTACTGGAATAAAACCACGAACTCCATGGATAAGCAGGCAACGCTTGAACAGATGGAGCGGGAAGTGAAAATGTATGGGATTGATTCCTGGAAGTGGTATTGCCATACTGACCCTGGCCAATCCGGGAATGGCTTTCAGTGCGATGACGACAATGCCATGTGGTTTTATGAGCAATCACGCAAATTGGGAATTAAGCTGATCAGTACTCACAAAGGATTTTCGTATCAGTCGAGGACGCTTGGTCATTTAGCGAATCCCAAGGATATTGAAAAGGCGGCGCTGTCCAATCCGGATTTCAATTTCGTCATTTACCATTCCGCATTGAAGCACGGTCCTAATGAACCGGATTGGCGGAAGGCAAATAATTACGATCCAACAACGGGAGACTTTTCCTGGCACAACATCCTGATGGACATTAAGAAACGGAATCCTAAGATGACCAATGTGTATCCTGAAGTTGGCAGCTTCTTCGCTCCGTTGTTTATTGAGGACCCTATTTTCGCGATGCATGGAATGGGGAAGAACATTAAGACTTACGGCGCTGACCATGTGATTTGGGGCACTGATTGCTTGTGGTGGGGATCGCCGCAATGGTGCATTGATGCCTTTAAGCGATTCCAGATATCGGATGAGATGTGTGAAAAGTTCGGCTACAAGAAATTGACCAAGGACGACAAGGCAAAGATTTTCGGATTGAATGCAGCCAAATTGTATAAGGTGGACTTGAAGAAGAAACGAAGTCCGCTTCCTGCTGATGCTCTGGATAAACTCAAAGTTGCTTATGAAGCATCAGGTGGACAACGCGAAAACGCAGCTTATGGCTGGGTTCGCGCGGATGACTAGGCTGGTATTGTTCAGCCTGTTGCTGCCGTTTTCACTGGCTGCGCAAACGCACGCCGGTAAGCCCGTTCCTGAGTTTATTCCAGGCGATGAATGCCTGTTTTGCCATCGCAACAGCATTGGTCCAGGCTGGCAAAAGAACGCCCACGGTACGACAGTCCGCAGCCGCGAGGACGGTAGCTACACGCTGGGCGGGCGCAATCACTCTGCAGAGTTAAAGAAGGAAGGCTACAACAAATTTGCCATTTTCGACAAGGGGACTGGTGTTTGGAACGCCACTTCCTTTACAGAAAAGTGCACTGGATGTCACAACACGGGAATTGATACGAAGACCGGTTCTTTCTCCGCCTTTGGGCTGGATTGTTATACATGTCATGGGGTTGTTGATCTGAACCATTCCATCGATACAAGTTTAGTTTGGCTATCAAAGAAGCGCCGGGACGACGTAGCTGCAGTCACTAGTATTTGCGCGCAATGCCACCTGCGTGAATCCTCTCGATCGAAGTCTACCGGCAAGCCTTGGCCAAACAATTTTGTTGCTGGCGACAGCCTCTGGTTGGACTATGAAGTGGAGCTGAAGAATGCGATTGATCCGGAATTGAATGCTGGTGATCGTCACATTTATCGCAATGTTCGGGATGTTTTAGAGCAAGCTTCTGAAGTAACATGCCTAAGCTGCCATAACTTGCATGGCAACTCCACCACAAAGCACCGCAAGGTTCTTACAAGTCCTGCCTGCGTCGATTGCCATGAATCCAGCGGTCCTAAGAAAGTCGTGAAGAAGTATTCGGTTTCCAGCAAGACTTGCAATTATAATGCTTTACCGCGATAGTACGGAAAGACATAGTACATCAAATGGGATATTGTTCGTGAAGGTCCAGTACTAAAAGTCCACTGCTTTATTGCCTTAATCTAATACCTCCGTTAGTATAAGTGGTCTAAGCACTTTACGTCGACCATGATATTAAAACTCAAACGTGTTGTTGGTAATGCACTGTGTCTCTGGGCATGTTTTGGGTTTGGAAGCCTACTGTTCGCACAAACAAAGCCTGCAAGAACGACCGAAAGTATTGATTATGTTTCACTTTTAGCCTTGCTAACGGTTCTTGGGGTAGCGGGATTCGCCATCTCTAGACTTGGAAATAAGGGGCAGGAAAAAACCAAGGAGTCAGGCGATTCAATCATCGCTCGTCAATTACTATTTGGGGCAAAAGAGGCGGTGTTTGTAATCGATGAATCGGGGTTGATTGATAGCCTGAATCCAGCGGCTGAACGGATGTTTGGCTACCCGGAGGGAAAGATTAAGGGGCAAAATATCGCAACCTTGATCCCACCTCCCGACCGTGGACGTCGAAGAGCTAACTATATCCAAAACCCTGGAAGTCATGAACTTGTTGGCATTCACCAAAATGGCAATCGCATAGCAATTGAATCCTCATGCAGTGAAATTCATGGCGGAGAGCGAAAGCTCTTTTCGCTGATTATCCGCGACATTACTGATACGCGGAATAAGCAGGCATCAATCGATTTCCAACAAAATCTATTGGCGGAAATCCTGCGGAATACGGGCATACTTCTATTCGTAATTGATCGCGGAGGAAGAATAGTTCAGTTTAATCGAACCTGCGAAAACCTTACTGAATTTTCCTTAGGAGAAATCAAGGGCCAAAGACTTTGGGATATTGTCGCGAAACCTTCCGAATCAGAAAGTATGCAAAAAGAAGTGGAGCTTTGGTTCGAGGGTCCATTTCCGTTGCGGCAAAACAGCACTTGGGCTGCAAGGGACGACTCCCATAAGAAAATTAACTGGACCCTTACTCCTTTAAGGGATCCGTTTGACCAAATAGACTATTTGATTGGCGCGGGGTACGTCTTGGTTGCTGAGCAAGTAACTTTTGATCCTGCCACCGCTCAGACCCAAAAGATGGACGCAGTGGGACGCTTTGCCGGAGGGTTGGCCCAAGACTTCAGTAATCTCCTGACGGCGATCACTGGGTACAGCGGTCTTCTTCTTGGTTCACTGGATGAAACCAGTCCCCTTCGTAAAGACGTAGAGGAGATCAAAAAAGCATCAGACCGCGGTACCCGGATTACGAAGCAACTGCTGGCCGTTAGCCGCAGGCAGATCTTGCGTCCAAGGGAATTCGATCTGAACGAAGTCCTTGCAGATATGGAAATGATGCTGCGGCGAATACTCGGCGATCGAATTGCGGTTGAATTCGATTTGCACCAGCCAAGTGCTAGGATTCGGGCTGATCAGGGTCAAATTGAACAGGCCATCATCAACATTGTCGTGAATGCCCGGGAGGCCATGCCGAAGGGAGGAACCCTTTCCATCACAACAAAAATGCTGTCGTTCTCTGAAATGGATAGCACAATGGATCCACCCTTGGCCCCTGGTTCCTACTGCGGGTTACGAATCACAGACGACGGTTGTGGAATGGACGAACAAACCCAAAAACATCTTTTTGAGCCATTTTTTACCACGAAGAAAACAGCCAGTGCCACTGGCATGGGCTTGGCCACTGTTTATGGAGTTGTCCGGCAAAGCGAAGGTGCTATCCGCGTCACTAGTTCGTTGAATGGAGGCAGCAGTTTCCTGCTTTGCTTCCCGTCCGCCGAAATGGGAGAGGGCCGCAAGTATCCTGAAAAAACTATTCTGAAAATAGTTCCCACCGGCAGCGAGACAGTAATGATTGCTGAAAGCGACGAGCAACTGAGGGCCACGTTAGCAAAGGGTCTGGCGCGTTTCGGCTATCGTGTTCTTGAGGCAGTATCAGGAAGTGATGCCAAGGAAATGAGCGGCAATTGGAAAGAAGAAATTCACCTGTTGGTTGCCAACGCATTGATGCCATCGATTGGCGGGCCTGATCTAGCCCGCAGTATCCATATGCAGCGGCCAGAAACAAAGGTGCTCTACATCTCCGCCGAACCTGAGGAAAAAGTAATGCGATATGGTCTATCCAACAACAATACCTATCTGATTGCCGGCACTTTCAATCCGGAACATTTTGCTGAAAGAGTTCGTCAAGTGCTGGACACCAATAGCATGTCCGCAGGCGCTTCTTAACTTTTTTCCGGATCTTTCCTCACCAAGGCCTCGTGGACCTTTTCCCTGAATTTGCCCTTCATGCCGCTGGCGAGGGAAACGCTGTCATCTCCAAATCGATCCCTCATTTTGTCAGCAGCCTGAAACACTTTCCTCAGACGGTCCTTACGTTCGCCTCCCAGCAAGTCCATTTGAGCAGGGGCTGATTCAAAGCCTGAAACATGCACACCCAACAGCCGGATGGATGATCCTGGTTTCCAATTCGCCCGAAACAAACTACGCACTGCCGCATGGATCTCCATATCCAATTGCGTGGCTTCTGACAGCGATTTCGCTCTGGTGATGGTTGAGAAATCTTTGTACCGCAACTTCAATTGCACGGTGCGGGCATGAAAGCCATGGTCGCGAACTCTCCGGCCCACCATTTCAGACAACCGGGCCAATGTGGATTCCAGAACCGCAGCATCAGATGTGTCCTCTCCATAGGTGTGCTCATGGCTTATGGATTTGGGTTCTTCTTCAACGCCGATTTCAGTATCAAACCAGCCGCCAGCATCTTCACCGCGGGCCTTGCCTGCAAGCGCCATTCCCAGTTTCCCGAAATGCTCCGCCAGGAAACGCTCGTCCATGCGAGCCAAGTCTTGTACTTTTCGAATTCCATGTTTAGCTAGCGCCGATTCGCTTACCTTGCCGACACCTGGGATTTTTCGAACATCCAAAGGGCCCAGAAAGGTGGATTCCATTTCCGGCATAATCCACAACACGCCGTTGGGCTTGGCTTGATCGCTTGCAATTTTTGAAACCAACCGCGAGCGGGATGCGCCAATGGAATTATTCAATCCCGTGGCGTGCTTGATCAGCGCGTGCAGTTTGTGAGCTGCGGCTAGGGGTGGTCCGTGAAGTCGCTCGGTCCCAGTCATGTCCAAATAGGCTTCGTCGATTGATGCCATAGAAACTTGAGGTGAAAAGTTCCGTAACACCCCGGCCACCTTCAGGGAGCATTCGCGATAACGCCCCAAATTACCTTCCAGGAAGATTGCCTGTGGGCAGAGTTTATAGGCTGTGCGCAGTGGCATGGCCGAATGGACTCCAAACTTTCGGGCAGCGTAGGATGCAGCCGAGACTACGCCTCGCATATCAGGGCGTCCTCCCACCACTACAGGTTTTCCTTTCAGCGACGGGTCAAATAGTTCTTCCACGGAAACGAAGAAGGCGTCCATGTCGATATGGAAGATTGAGCGCATAGTTTAGCTATAGTGTAAATCATTACACATTCAGGCGTCCGCAGTCCTTGTGATTGTGGAATTGGAACCAAGGAGCAGGCTGAACATTCTGAGGCGGGTAGGATCACCATTCAGCCATTATTCGCTTCCCATCTTTAGTCGTAAATTGTAAGGATCGTAAGCCTACCTTCAACGAAGGATTCCAATTGTGGGTTTGTTTGGAAATCCGATTCCCATTTTCATCGGGGACGATGATGTTACCCGCCATGCATCCCTTCCCGAATTGGATGTGGTTGCTGTAAAAAAGACCAGGAAGGGAGGAGAACGCACTGGCTTCGCACCGCAAAAGGAAGTAACGGCCATCTGGCGTCTGCCAAAAGTAGTAAGGGTTTAGAGTGTCAATATCCCTAAGTGCGATCACGACTCGTTCCTTCTTCACATCGGCATACAGGCCGCAGCCTGGTGCAGCATTGCCGTCAATCGTGATCTTTCCCGACAAAACCTTCGGGTACCAACTCGTGTATCTCCAGAGGGGAGGAACAAGCAGCAATCCGGTCAGCAGGAGGAGTGTCACGCCAATCCATGCAAAGATCTTCAGTGGGAATCCCATTTTTGTTCAAATGCCTTGATAGCTCGCCTAGGACTTCGACACCGTATTGAGATCCTTTGTTCCTCCACTGAAGGCTATCCCAAAGGGCGGGTATCGAAAAAATACGGTACCCACCGGGAAAGTGACGGCCAGCATAAGCACAAGATTCTCAGGATTGAGCGCATAGTGCAAAGCTATAGTGTAAATCATTACACATTCACGCGTCTGGCGGAAACCACTCTCGGGATGCCAGCCAGATCGGCTATGGTGTGCACTTGGTTCCAGCCGGTAGTGAGCATGCCAAGGAGCGCGTCGCTTTGATTCAGGCCCATTTCCGCCACAAGATGGCCCCCTGGCTTCAACACCCGGTGAGATTCAAGAATTAATCGCGGATATAGACCCAATCCATCCTCACCTGCAAAAAGAGCTTGGTGCGGTTCCCAATCCCGAACTTCGGGTTCCAATTGTGCCCTGTCTCTTTCCGGGACGTAGGGCGGATTTGACACAATCAAATCAAGACTCCCACAGCGCAGGGCTGCGCAAAGATCGCAATTCACCAGCTTGACCGGGGCCTGGTGTTTCTGCGCGTTCGATGCGGCAACTGCCAGCGCGGCCCTGGAGATGTCGGTGGCAATCACAGCGACCTTCAATTCAAGAGCTAACGTTACAGCAATTGCGCCGGAGCCCACGCCGATATCCGCAATCTGCCGTGCACCAGGGCATTCAGCGAGAACTGTTTCAATGAGGTGTTCCGTTTCTGGACGTGGAATCAGTACTTCAGGAGTAACCCGGAATTCGCGGCCCCAGAATTCCTGTTTTTTAGTGATGTACTGAGTTGGGATCCGCTGCAAGCGTTGGTGCAGGTAGCGGCCATAGTGGATCCAACCTAGTTCGGTTAACTCTTCGTCAGGATGAGCGTAGAAATAAGACCGGTCTTTGCCAATGGCATGCGCTAAAAGCACTTCGGCAGTGAGGCGGGGGACTGAGATGCCCCCTTGTTGCAGCAGCAGGTTACCCTGCGTGATTGCCGTTCGCAGATCCATCTTGTTCCATCTGCTTTTTCATTTTTTCCGCTGTGTAGTAGGTCACTAAACCGTCAATCAATGGTTCCACGCGACCTTCCATAACTTGGTCCAGTTGATGTAGGGTCAAGCCGATGCGGTGATCGGTGACGCGGTTCTGCGGAAAATTATAGGTGCGGATTTTTTCACTCCGATCCCCTGAACCAACCATACTCTTTCGTTCAGCGCCGATTGCTGCTTGCTGTTTTTCCAATTCAAGATCGTAGATCCTGGCACGCAGAACTCGCATCCCCTTTGCTTTGTTTTTAACCTGGGATTTTTCGTCCTGACAGCTGACAACCAAGCCTGTCGGAATGTGCGTCAATCGAACGGCTGAGTAAGTTGTGTTCACTGATTGTCCACCAGGGCCAGAGGAGCAAAAAGTGTCGATTCGAATATCTTTGTCCTGGACGTTCACTTCAACTTCGTCGGCTTCAGGCAATACGGCTACTGTGATGGCTGAAGTGTGGACGCGGCCTTGGGTTTCCGTTTGCGGGACTCGTTGTACGCGATGGACACCACTTTCGTATTTCAGTTTGCTGTAGACCTTGTGGCCACTGATCAGCGCCATCACTTCTTTCATGCCGCCCACAGAGGATTCCGATGAATCGGTGACTTCCACTCGCCAGCCCTGCAGTTCGGCATACCGCACGTAAAGCCTGAAAATTTCGGCCGCAAACAGGGTTGCTTCATCACCGCCAGTACCGGCTCGGATTTCCAAAACCACATTTCGGTCGTCGTTGGGATCTTTGGGCAGCAAGAGCACTTTCAGCTCTTCTTCCAGTTGTGCCAACTCCGGTTCCACCTTGGCAATTTCTTCCAGTGCCATGGCCCGCAATTCAGGATCGGAGTCCAGTTTCATGACACGAGCTTCGTTCAGATTGTTGTTGGAGGAACGAAACTGCCGATATTTCGCAACCACTTCTTCCAGATCTGAGCGACGTTTGGCGGCTTTGCGGTAGGCATCCCCGTCGCTAATCAACTGGGGGTCTGCCATCTGTTGTTCCAGTTCTTCGTAACTCTTTTCGAGCTGTTCCAGTTTATCTTGATATAGCATGTGTTAAGTTCTTGTACCGGTTATTTAAAAAGGAAGAAACAGCTCGCAGCAGCATGCTTCTGCTAAGCGAGCACTGGTTTTCCACCCATCTGTTTTTCTAAAGCCATCGCACCTTCCAAGGCGCGAATGGCGATGGCTGTTTGCGCATCTGATGGCGGTTGAGTTGTAATGCGCTGCAACCACATGCCGGGTTTGGTAACCAAGGCCAACGCAGAACCCTGCTTGCGAGCCGCAAAGCGAATTACTTCATAACTCAAGCCGACAATGGGAAGGGTGAGCAACAATCGGGAAAGCAGTTTGTAGCGCCAGTCCTCGAAAGGAAGAAACATGTAGATGATCATGGAAAGAAACATCAGCGTCATTAAAAAGCTGGTTCCGCAGCGTGGATGCCAAGTGACAAACTTCTGAGCGTTTTCCACAGTAACAGGCTTGCCGGATTCAAAGTTGAAAACCACTTTGTGTTCCCCACCATGAAACTCGAACAATCCGCGCATTTCCTTGCTCTTTGAAAGCAGCCACATCAGACTGATCAAAATGCCAATGCGGATCAATCCATCAATGAAGTTGAAGAAGATCAAGTTATTCAGAGCGGGCGTAAAAGATTTCAGGCCTGTAGTAATTGCAAGAGGAAGCGCCTTATAGAGAACAAGTGCGAAAACGACAGAAAAGACGATGTTGAGGCGCATCATCCACTCTGGAATTTGCGTCTTCTCGCCTGTTTTTTCGTCGGGAGGCATAGCCGTTTGCGCAGAGAAATTCATCACTTTCACACCCAGCCAAAGAGCATGTCCCAGGGTGCCGATCCCACGGAAAATCGGCAGTTTGAAAATCGGATATTTTTCGGAGAGCCGGTCCAACTTACCCTGTTCGGTGATAATTTCCCCATCATGTTGCCGGACAGCTACGCAATAGCCGTGAGGTGCGCGCATCATCACGCCTTCCATTACGGCTTGTCCGCCGATTAATGTGGTTTCTTCGCCATTTTCCATTACTGGCACCAATTGCGTGGCAGCAGCCAAGCGGAAGAATTGTTTGAAAAGCACGATTTTGATTGCTCCTGGTTACCATTATAGCTGGTAGCGTGTCGGTCTAACTATTGGATTCCCACCAGCTTGAATTGGTTGCAGGTAGTGTATGAAATGAAAAACCCGGCGAAAAACGCCGGGTTCTTTTTGAAACTGAGGAACTGGAACTTAGCGTCCGCCGGTTGCACCGCCGCCGCGGCTAACTGCGCCACCGCTGCTTGCTCCTGCGGCGTCGCTTCTGGATGCTGCTGGAGCACTCATGGCAGGTGCGGAAACGCTTTGTGACGAAGTGTTGATGTTGCTGTTGCTGGAAGACATGCTGGCCCTAGTATCCACGTTGTAACCCAGCGATGAATTATAGGTTGGACCGTTGCCAAAATTAGGGGTTGAAGGAGTATTTCTGTTCTGGCCACCACCATAGCCGACATTCGATGCGTAGTTTGAGTAATAGCGATATACGCGGCTTGGGCTGTAATAATTGTAGCCCCACGGATTGCGCAGCATGCCATTCATCGGGATAAACGTGGCATAACCGAAGTATGGGTTAAAGTACCAGCCACTGCGAGGGATGCTTGATCCTGAATTATATAGGCTGCGGGCCGTTGCAACGTTTGCCATTGCTACATAAGAACCGCGGCGGCTGCCCCAGCGGTAAAATGCATCGCCGTCTTTCACGTCGAAACGGGCCGTTTGCAAGCTTCCGTCTAAACTTAGACTTTTGCCTGATTTTACTACCAACATCTGGCCTTTGTACATAATAGACGCTTCACCTTGGTAGACCTTCACCATTGCCGGGTCGGCATCGACACGAACCAAGGCTGCCTTACGGAAGGAAATTTCATGATCCTTAAAATGAAGTGTCATCGCATTGCCGTCAGTGATTTCCGATACTTCAACGAGCGTAGAACCCGAAAGCAGTTCCAGACGGGTATCGGTAAGCTTGTTGTTGATCATGCGAACGGAGCTACCTTCCGCTACGCGAAGCATGACTCCGGGGTTCAGCAAAACTTCGGCTCGTCCTTCCTCTGCGCGAAGAACTTGATTTTCTTTCAGCTCATTAAACTTGGCACCCAGTTTGGTTTCAACCTTCTGGTCAGCGGCGAACACGTCGCCTTCCACATAATGGATAACGCCTGATTTGGCACCAATTACCTGCTGCGCCATTGCCGGCAGGGCGAAAGCTACGGGCAACAAAAGTGCCATTGCCGTGTTGGTTAAAGGTTGAAATTTCATGAGAACTAAGCCTCCAGATATAGAACTACCCAGCTCGATTCTCCTCCTAAATGTTGTCCAAGTCAAGCCTCTAAATGTGTGTGATGTCATTTGTTTACAGCCGTTGACGGCAATTCTTTCCAGTTATTGCGGGCATCGTCGTAATACACTGATATGGTGTCTCGTCTCAATAATGACCGGCTCCCAAAAGTTCTTGATGTAGGCTGCGGCATCAAAAAGTACCCAGGAGCCATTGGCTTGGATCATAATCCGCGCAGTAAAGCCGATATTTTGTGTGAGTTGGATCACTTCCCCTGGCCGCTTCGAGATCAGCTTTTTGATGAAGTTCGCCTGATTCACGTAATTGAGCACGTGGGAGATGTGGTTCGGACAGTGGAGGAATGTCACCGGGTTCTGCGACCAGGAGGTGTGCTAGTTCTTGAAACTCCGCATTATACCGATTTCAGCTCTTTTTGCGACCCCACCCATCGCTGGCACCTCAATTCATTCTCCTTCCGGTACTTCGGTGAAGATAATGCTGGATATGGATACTATAGTTCGGCCAAATTTGCCGAAGAGGATATTGAGATTAAACTACTTGCATTATGGCGCTGGACGGGATTCGAATGGCTTGTAAACAACGCACGGTTCTTCCGGAAGTTTTGGGAGCACTACCTGTGCTTTGTTGTGCGGGGGAAAGTGATGAAATTACGGCTAAGGAAAGCCAGCTAAGCCGAGAAAGCAAGTTAACGAAGAATAAAGCCTGTCTCCACGTCTTCGTCCATAATACGGTTCCAAACTACAACCGCACTGCTTTCCACTTCCTCAATGCGAACGTGAATTACCATGCCGTTTTGTAAGGCAGGGTACATGTGCTTGGCGCGGAATCCACTGGAGCTAATGTCCAGTAGTTGCGCCTTAATTTCCAGCATCACCGGTTGATCCAGGTAAAGTGTTACTTCTCCGGATGCAGCCAGGCGGGGTTCCCTTCGTCGTTCTAGCCAAGGATTTGTCACAGGTTCCTCGCAGTGACTGAATCGTCAGCCAAACTGCCCTCCTCACCGTATACCTTAAGCTTTCTGCTCAAGGTACGTCGAGATATCCCTAGCAATTGAGCGGCCCTTTCCTGGTGGCCTCCGGTTTGATTCAAAATCTTCTGGATAAGATGACGCTCCATTCCTTCCAGGATTCCACCTCGTGGAGTCTCACGGGAGTCCTCATCCTCTTCGATCTCGACTGGCTGAATATTGGCCTCAGGGAAGTCGTACTCTTTGCCATTCACGGCCATGAATAAGCGCTTTAAGTCATTTTGCCCTGGCGGCAAACTGGCGTAGGAGTCTTGTAATTTTTCAGGGAGGTCCAGCGCGTGGATATCATCATCCGTTGCCATTACAGAACACTTCATTACGACGTTGCGCAATTCCCTAACATTGCCTGGCCAACTGTAACTACGCAGAGCATTCTCTGCGTCCTGCATGAAATGTAGGTCGCCGCTATGCTGCTTCAAGAAAAGACGAGCAATCGGGATTATGTCGTCCACTCTTTGCCTCAGCGGTGGAACAGCCAAGTGGAACTGTGCCAAACGATGATATAAATCCTCGCGAAACTTTCCCTCGCGTACCATCTGCTCCAGGTCCCGGTTGGTTGCGCAAACAATGCGGACATTAATAGTAATTTTCTTGGTGCCACCTAATCGGAAATAACCAGAACCATCGAGGACTCGCAACAGCTTCGCTTGCAACTTTAAGTCAAGTTCCCCAATTTCGTCCAGGAACAAAGTTCCCTTGTCGGCCATTTCAAACAGACCGGGTTTGGTGCTGTCTGCTCCCGAGAATGCTCCTTTTTCGTATCCAAACAATTCGCTTTCAACCAAATGCTCTGGTAATGCGGCGCAACTCAAATCCACCCAGGGTTTGGATGCGCGCTGAGAATAATGGTGAATCGATCTGGCAACCAACTCCTTTCCGCAACCGCTTTCCCCGGTAATCAAAACGGTGGCTGGAGAGTCGGCAACGCGCTCTGCAAGCTTAAGTAGACGCTTCATGGCATCACTCTCAACAATCGCGGTCATACCTAAGAAGCACTGTGGCTGTGCTTGTTCTGTCATTCTTGGCTCATGACCATTGTGTCCTGGAAATGAAAATTAGGGTACCCATACAACGGCCCGGGAAGGCACTGAAGAGGACTGTGGGAGTGAAAGAAATTGCCTTAGTACCTGACCTGTTACGAACGAAAGAACTAGGCTGTTAGTGCTAGCTGTCCAAAATATCGGCTGCCCTTTACAAGACAAATTGTCCGGACAAATTGTCCCAATGAGACAAATTGTCCTTTAGCCTTGCTGGAGTAGGTAGTTTTCCAGCGAGTCCTCATGTCTTTAGTTGGTTATTCCCTATTTCAATTACTTTTTCCCATCTGCTTTAACCTTTTGGACTTCAACTTGCTTTGCATCTGTCGGAGCGCACTCTAGATGGCCAACATAAAAACAAATAAAAAGGCCGATTTCTTCATATACCCGATTGGCGTAATTGGATTGGCAGGCTTGTTGTCGGGTATCCTGCCGATTCAGCCGCAGGATCCGGTTCGTTTCGCCTGCTACTGTTTCTTAGCAATTCTGGCGAGCGGACTTCGGGTCAGTTTACCTGCCATATCAGGTACGCTTTCCATCAACTTCCTTTTCATCCTTATTGGTTTGGTGCAACTGAGCTTGTCGGAAACTCTGGTATTGGGTGCGACCATGACGATGGTTCAATGCTTGCGTCCCACTCCAGGAAAGCAAATTCAAACCCGCCAGATTGTTTTCAATGTTGCCACGATTTCCATTGCCATTCTTGCTGCAGACTTCATTTATTCCAACCCGTACTTGAATGCTCACGGTATCCTTGGTCCGGTGGCTTTGATAGCAGCCTGTGTTCCGCTTTTCTTATTTACTACGATTCCTGTTGCAATTGTGATTGGTCTAACAGAACGTAGAAAACTTAGAGAAGTCTGGGATGAATGCTATTTTTGGGCCTTTCCATACTATATGGCTGGAGCACTGATCGCTGTTCTTTTTAACAAATTCACAGAATTAATTGGCTGGCAAGTTGCGCTCATTGTACTCCCGGTAGTCTACCTTGTGTATCGATCTTACCGTCTGTATCTGGAACGTTTGGATGACGGACGGGAACATGCTGAGCAAATGGCCAGCTTACACTTGCGCACAATTGAGGCTTTGGCGATGGCTATTGAAGCCAAGGACGCAACCACGCACAACCATTTGCAACGAGTCCAGGTGTACGCTCTGGAAATTGGAAAAGACATGGGTCTAGGCAGCCAGGACCTTGAAGCATTGCGTGCTGCATCCCTCTTGCACGACATTGGCAAATTGGCCGTTCCCGAGAACATTATTTCAAAACCTGGACGCCTTACTCCAGAAGAATTTGAAAAAATGAAAATTCATCCCGTGGTGGGAGCCGAAATTCTGGAACGAGTGAAGTTTCCGTATCCTGTAGCTCCAATTGTGCGTTCCCATCATGAAAAATGGGATGGCACAGGCTATCCCGATGGTCTCAAGGCGCAAGAGATCCCTGTTGGAGCACGCATTCTTTCGGCGGTGGACTGTCTTGATGCGCTCGCCACAGACCGCCAATACCGTCGGGCTTTGCCGCTTGATCAGGCCATGGCGATGGTTTCTAAGGAATCAGGACTTGCTTTCGATCCTCAAGTTATTGAAATTCTAGAAGGCCGTTACGAAGAGCTGGAACGGCTGGCACACACACTCCATGTGGATAGAGCGAAATTGTCAACCGACTTGAAAATCGAACGCGGGCTTGCCCCGGGGACTGGTTTTGAGAACTGCGCTCCTGGGGAAGTTCCGCTGAAAAGCAAAGGGGAAGTTCCCGAATCGGCACCTTTCATGGCCTCCATTGCAGCGGCACGGCAGGAGGTTCAAGCACTGTTTGAACTTAGTCAGAATCTGGGGAGTTCCTTAAGCCTGGACGAGACTCTTTCGGTTCTCTCTGTTCGACTTAAAAAGATGATGCCCTTCGATACGATGTGCATTTATGTCAAGAAAGATGCCATGTTGGTCCCGGAATATGTCAACGGAGACAACTTCCGTCTGTTCTCTAGCCTGGAAATTCCAGTGGGTCAGGGGCTATCCGGTTGGGTTGCTGAAAATCGCAAACCGATTGTTAATGGCAACCCTTCTGTTGAGCCAGGTTATTTGAATGATCAGTCCAAGTTCAGCACCTTGAGGGCGGCAATCGCCGTGCCGCTTGAAGGCGCTAACTCAGTTGTAGGTGTCCTTAGCCTTTATCACAGCGAACGGGATGTGTTCACCCGGGATCATCTGCGGATTCTCCAATCAATTGCTCCGCAAGTTTCACAGTCGATTGAGAATGCGTTGAAGTTCAAGAGGGTAGAGGCCTCAGCCACTACCGACCATATGACAGGTCTACCCAATTCGCGTAGCCTGGCACTTCATATGGAAACGGAACTGGCAAGGTGCCGCCGGCTGGGTCTGCAACTTCAAGTTTTGGTCTGCGACTTAGATGGGTTCAAGATGGTCAATGATCGTTTCGGCCACCTTGAGGGCAACAGGATCCTGAAAACAGTTGCTGAGAAGTTGCGGCTAAACTGCCGTGAATATGATTATGTGGCCCGTATGGGCGGCGATGAGTTTGTGATCGTTATGCCGGGCAGCCGGACCGGTCCGCCCCAGTCCAGGCAATTGCACTTGGCCCAATTGGCGGCTCAATCGGCGCTCGAAGTTTTTGGTGAAGAGTGCTTGTCGATGAGCGTTGGAGAGTCGTGTTATCCCCAGGATGGAGACTCGCCTGATAAATTGATTGCCGAAGCCGATAAGCGGATGTACTTGGCTAAACAAAACTCTCCATTTCGCAAAAGGCATGGGTTGACGGCCCGCGATCCTAAACCGAAAGATCCAGCGGATCTGCAGGTGCAGTTACGTTAACAAAAAGTTTTTTTTGAAGAAATGGTCATGATGCTGTGCTCCTCTGTTGGACCATTTCTTCGCAGTTAAACCCTCAAGGTTCATTCCTTGAGGGCATTTTTTATTGAACTGGCACCTTTGGGTGAGCTTTTGTGTCCGATAAGCGATAATATTAGGCGGTGAACATTCCATTGAAGCTATCGCGCCGGGCGCTTTTCAAAGCTGCGGCCGCATGCGGACCTGCTGCAATCGCGCAAACTGCCCGCGAACCTTACCCCGGGGTTAGCTATAGGAATTATTCCCACTGCCTTCCTGATTATCTGCACGATTTGGCGTGGTCTTTCGCAAAGACACGACAAGCTGAACTGGCCAAGTTAGCAGCACCAGAAACGATTGTTGAGCGCCAAAAATGGGCCAGGCAAACGTTTTGGCGTTTGATTGGCGGCGGCTTTGAAAAAACTCCGCTCAACGCAAGAGTTGCCGGAACCATCGATCGGCCTGGCTACCAGATCCAAAAAGTGATTTACGAGAGCCGTCCAGGTTTCTTTGTCACAGCCAATCTCTATATTCCTACCAGAAACCGCAAATCCTATCCTGCAGTTTTGTTTCAATGCGGTCACGCGCAGGCTGGAAAGGGATATGCACCCTACCAACGATGTTGCCAGGGATTGGCCCGTTTAGGTTATCTGGTATTGGCCTTCGATCCAATTGGACAAGGGGAACGGATTGCATACCCCGATTCAACTTTCAAGCGTTCGCGCCTTGGATCGCCTACCGAAGAACATACGGCCATGGGTAAGCAGCTATTGCTCAGCGGAAGTTCCGCGGCCAAGATTCTGCTGTGGGATGCGGTTCGTAGTCTGGATTATCTTGCGTCCCACCCTTTGGCTGATGCACGCAGGATTGCCACGACGGGTCAATCAGGCGGCGCAACCATTTCCATGTATCTTGCCTGTGTTGATGATCGCATTAGCGCCGCAGCCATTCTGAGTGGGAACACGGAGAACTTTGCCATTCCCGAATTCAACGGTCCTGGATCAACCGACGATGGAGAACAGAACCTGATTTATGCCGCCCCAGCAGGGTTCGATCGATGGGATTGCCTATATCCCCTTGCCCCCAAGCCTCTGTTAATTTCAGTCAGCGACAAAGATTTCTTTGGCACCTATTCGCCTGACTATATTCAAAGCGGTTGGGACGAATTTCAAAAGTTAAAGAAGGTCTACCAGACCCTCGGGAAGCTCGAGAACTTGAGTTGGAGTACCACATCTCTTCCCCACGGTCTTTCCTACGATTCACGTCTCGCTCTCTATAACTTTATGAACCGCTGGCTAAAAGGCCAGGAGCGGACCCAGGATAGAGTCACCGAGGAGCCAGTTACCAAACTGGAAACGGAAGAGACTCTCTGGGCTACGGAATCAGGAAGCGTGATTCGGTCTTTGAAGAGTCAGACCACCTTTCAGTTAGCGCAGAAATCACTGTCAAAGCCAACGCCACTTCCGATGGATCGCTTGCTGAGGCTGGACAAGCAGTACCCGCAACGCCTTACGGTATTTAAGCGCGCTCCTTCCATGCGAGGAGTTGAGATTGAATCGGTGGAGGTGCAGTCGGCAAACAAAGTGTGGGTGCCCATGTGGTTGTTTCTGCCCCCTGACAAGACCTCTACTCGTCCTTTGATCTTGCTGCTTGAACCGTCTGGACGCAATGGTCAATGGCACGAGGATGAAACCTATCAATCTTTGGCAGCCGAAGGCTATGCTGTAGCGGTCCCCGATCTTCGCGGAATAGGGGACCTAAGTCCTGATTTCGGTAATGGCAATCCACGCTACTCGAAAACGCATAATGAAGAGGAAGACTATGCTTGGGCGTCTCTGATCCTGGGCCGGCCCCTGGTGGGCCAGCGCACCAACGACATTCTTGCAGTGGTGCGCGCCCTTCGGTTGCATCCGCCTGTTCAACACAAACCACTCATTCTTGCGGCTCAGGGCAAACTTACTGTTCCTGCCCAATTTGCAGCAGCCTTGGAGCCAGCCATTCAGAAGCTATATTTATCGGGAGGGTTGGCTCACTACCATTCCTTGATTGAGATAGAGAACTTCGGTCATCCCTTTGCGAATTTCATTCCAAATATCTGCAACCAGATCGACTTGCCTGAAGTTACTTCAACTATGGGCAAGCGCAAAGTAGTTATGTCAGGAATGTTAGATGGTGGAGGCCGACGATTGGATCTGGCGGTTGTCCGCAAAATTTACGAACGAAACTCCAACTTGGAAGTTATGGATCAGGTGCAGTGGAACATCGACACTTTACGCAAATTCTCTCTAATGTGAAGGTCTTGCCGCTGGGCGCTGCGGTGCCGGGCAACATCCCACTGGGCAGATGTCAGGGCTTGCTCCTAGATCCCCAATAGCGATGCGCAGAAGTTGCGGATTTCTGCGTTCCTCAACCAAATCGCGAATCATTTGGACCAGGCGCGGGTCAGACCCGGCTGTATTGGTGCGGATTAGGTTCATTCCTAACTCCGTTGCCAATTCCCTCGCCTCCACGTCCAGGTCGAACAGTACTTCCATGTGATCGGAACAGAAGCCAATGGGAGAAACAACAACATCCACCACACCTTCGGCGTGCAGTTGTTTGATGTAGGACAACACATCCGGTTCAAGCCACGGCTGTCCTGGGGGACCACTGCGGCTCTGATAGACCAATTTGTAGTTTGAGCAGTTGGCTTTCGCCGCAACTATTTTGCACGCATCGTTCAATTGCTCAACGTATCGTGATCCTTCAGCCATAGAGATAGGAACACTGTGGGCAGTGAATAAGAAAGCGGCTTTTTCGCGCCGATCTGCAGGAATTTGTGCAAAGCCCGCGATGACTCCATCTACCACGGGTTCGATAAATCCAGGGTGATTGTAAAAGTGGCGCAGCTTCACAATTTCTGGAGCCCCCGCACCAACCTCTTTGATAGCGGCTTCAATGTTCTCACGATACTGACGGCAACCAGAATAGGAACTGTATGCTGACGTCACAAATGCGTAGGCTTTTTCAATTCCGTCGCTAGCCATTCGACGCACCGTATCCGGGAGCATCGGATGCCAGTTGCGGTTTCCCCAGTACACAGGGAGATGCGGCCCTTGCTCTTTGAGTAAAGCTTCCAGGTGCCCAATCAACTCCCGGTTGTGGTCATTGATAGGGCTTTTTCCTTCAAATTGCATGTAGTGCTCGGCAACTTCCAGCATTCGTTCCCGAGGGACGTTTCTGCCACGCAGCACATTTTCCAAGAAGGGCATCACATCGGCTTCCGATTCAGGACCACCGAAGGAGACTACGAGAATAGCTTCTTTCATAAGTTAATCAGATGCCAAGCTAATGCCGATTGGTTCTTAAAGACTAGAACGTTGCAATAGGATTCATAGGTGAACCCGTACCGCCGGCCACGGCCAACGGCGATGCGGACAGCATGAACTCGTAGCGACTCAACTTTGCTGCGGTGGCGCTTAGGGCTTCCATATCCAAATTGTCAAGAATCGGGATTCCCATGGCGATCAACACCAGTTGATGAATTGGCTGTGTGACTCCAGCAACTTGTGAAGGTAGAACGTCAGAGGCACCGTCGGAACCAAGAATGGCAACGTCGCGCTGCTTCAGCCACTTTGCACAGGATGCATGCAGCCCAGCTGCATTCTTCCCAATTTCCCACGCGCCATTCTTTTTACGAGCGGCCCAACGTCCGGTGTAAATCAGCACCGCATCACCCGCACGGACTTTCACTCCAGTTTTCTTTTCCCATGCATCGAGATCCTCTGGATAAATCGCTGTCCCTGCGGCGAGGAAGGGAACTCCCTTCAATTTTGGAATGTCCATGAGAATGGCTCGTGTCAAAATTCCATTCTTGAATCCTGTGATGGCTAATTTCTGAGCCCCGCTTTTGTTCAGTTCCTTGGTGGAAAAGCCGTTGTACATTAACCCGTCGTGGAACATATGGCAGAGCGAATCCATATGGGTGTGCGCGAAGCCGTGATAGTTCACCGAGTAGGAATCCAAATAATATTCGTTGGCGTAAGGGCCAGCGTCCTCAATGGTGTGCTTAAACGGATTGTTATTATCCGGGCCGGCCACTTTTTCCACATCATGGGAAAGAGAAACTGAGATTCCCTCCTTAACCAGGCTGGCTGCCTCTTTTCGTTTTGCTGGAGTGATTAGATTATAGGCTCCTACCTGATCCTCCTTGCCCCAACGGCCCCAATTGGAAAGCTCTTTCATCAAGCGATCCACATCAGCCTTCGTGGTTTTGTGAGAAGCCTGCGCGCGTGCAAACTGGACGGCTGGCAGGCAAACAAGAACAAATAGAGTAAGAGTTAGTTTCATAGTGCAGCTTAGATTATAGAAATTTTTACTGCACTTGGAGTGACCATTCGTAAATAATGCCTGGAAAATATGAATTGGGCTTGCAAATCACTGATTCTAAGATGTCACATGGTTTGGCATAAGCCGTGCACTAGATATTTGCGGAGGTTCGATAAATGCAACAGACTGAAAACAGCGGTAATGTGATCAAGAGCAGTTCTACTTGGACTGCGATTTTGGGTTTAGGTGTTTTGGCCGTTGGCGGTTTTTCTGCCTATCAAGCCAACCAGACGAATCGTCTGCAGCATGACATCTCTACCTACCAGCAACAGATTGGCGAATACAAGCAGGAGATTGGCTCTCTTCGCTCAAGCGTTTCGACAACTGATGGCGAATTGAAGAAATCCTTGAGCACAGTGAGCGAAGAATTGGCTGTTGCACGCAAGGAATCGAGCATGAATCTGGCGAAGGCTCAACTGGCTGCTAAACGCCACGCAGAATTGCTAGCTGGCAAACTGGAAAAGGATCAGCAGGAAGCTGGTGCAAGAATTACCGCGGAAATTTCCAAGGTAAAAGACAGCGTTACTGAAACGTCCACCGATGCATCGAATCGAATCACTGGCATCACCACTGAAGTGGGAACCGTGAAGACGGAAGTTGCCAATGCCAAAACTGAGATTGAAAAGACTCTGGCAGATTTGCAGCGAGTCCGTGGTGACCTTGGTGTGATGAGTGGTCTGGTGGCTACCAATTCCACGGAAATTCAAGCTTTGCGCGAACTGGGAGACCGTAACATTTACGAGTTCAACCTTACAAAGCAAGCTGGCCCGTTGAAGATTGGCGGAGTAGTTGTTGCCTTGAAGAAGGCTGACCCGAAGCGTAATCGCTACACGATGGATGTAGTTGCCGACGACAAGCGGGTGGAGAAGAAGGACAAGACAGCCAACGAGCCCGTACAGTTCTATGTTGCATCAAGAGCGCGGCAACCGTTTGAGATTGTCGTCAATCAGGTGAGCAAGGATGTAATCAAAGGATATCTGGCAACTCCTAAAGTTGAGATCTCCAGAAAGTAATAGTCCATGTTAAAAAGGGCGGCACGCAAGTGCCCGCCCTTTTTTTATAAAATACAAACACTATCTGCTTGGCCGGTGCACCTGCTCAAATGAGCAGACAAATCACTCTCAAAATCTGGTAGAATCCTGAGGCTATGCGCACAA
>JAYUSZ010000366.1:0-7988 GCA_043755435.1 Bryobacterales bacterium
TCTTGCGAGTCTTACCAAAGCTATCCTGAGCTTTGGCGTTGGCATCAAAGTTTTTGCCCTAGACGTTTATGGTTGGGAGACTCCCCGGCGTGAGGATGCACTGCTCGCTAAAGTGATAGAAAACCTAAGTGCTAAGAAAATTGTACTTCCACTCAATCAGGGCAATACCCCCTCGTTGAAGACCTTTGACGTGGTTAGAGCAAAACCGATCATTGTCGTTGGAGATGACAAACGCCAAGATGTTAGGGCGAGCTTGAAGTCAAGCCCTATACAAAAATCCTTTATAAACAGCGGGATTGTTAAGTTCGGCTTTGTTGATGTTAATAGGGACTACTACAACGTACCGACCCGCTATCCATATGATAATCGAGATGAGTTGTGCGGGGAAAAGTGTGCTCTCTCCTTTCCCGCCCAAATCTATAAGAGTTCCTTGGTCATGGAGGAAGAAAAAAAACAGTTCGAGAGAGATCTTTGGCGGGATTTAACAGATTTCACCATAAGCATAAGGAGAACGACAATTGTGTCAGCCGGAAGTGTCAGGCGAGTAAATGAGGCGATGATTAGAAGAATGAGCGAGCTCCCTGATAGCACAAGCCCTTCAGAGTACAAAGCAAAATGGAGGGAGTTGAACCCCTGCGCACCGGAAAGCTCAGAACAAGACCAATTTGGATTGAAACCAATAGCGGATAGTGCGACTGGAAAGACGGTCAATGACCTTGAAGAAGTCCGAAAACTGTGCGATGCGGAAATTGCAGTATTCGGTGTTTACTCGCGCGATTCACCACCAGGAACGACTGAAGATTTTTCGATTGACGAACACCAGGTCGGGGGACTCAAGATGTCGGGCGCGGAACTCCAGGCTAGTTACGTTGCCTCTTTCTTTAGTATTGCTCGGTTCACGGCAATCGATCCTGATATTCTTCACCGTCTGGAGTTGACTGTGGCCATCTTTTTGGTCATTGTTTTAATTGGGTTCAAATACACTGTTACGCGGCTTTTCTTGCTCACTATTTTGCTAGGTTTCCTTTGGTTGATTTCCTTGTCCGCGCTGATGTTGGGTTATGTTTTCCACAGCCTGCCTTATCTAGTCGCCATATCCCTTCACTCCCTCTTGCATGAAGGAATTGAAGCCATCTTGCATAGAGCACAGGCCGACGTAGAATTAATCTTCAGACACAAGGGCGGCATATGATGTCAAATGGCATACTTCCATCGATTGTGACTTGCGTACTTTTGGGCCAGTTTCCAATAAGTTGTGCGGATAATCCAAAAGCAGGGACAGCTGGCCCGGCAACTAAAAAGAAAGATGATGGTTCAAAAAAAGTTGCTACAAAGGGCGAGGAACAACGTAAACAGGAGCAAGCCGCTGGACCAATCGTAGAGGCTACTAGCGCTCCTTCCAGCAAAGGAGTTTTGACACCCGGGTTTGCGGATCAATTTGGAGGCAAATGCGGGCAAACACATGAGTCTGGGATTCAACTTACAGGTGTCGACGACCGCATCGCAATAGTAATCGGAGTAAGCAACTACGACGGCTCGCCACTGGGGTTGAAAACCCTTGACACTTCAGTGGTTAATATCGATCCGATCTGTTCTTCTTTGGTAAATCGGGGGTTCATCGTTGTTGGCGGATATTATGAAGGATCGAGCGCCGGGTTGTTAACTGAAATTAAGCATTTGATTGCGAGCTTGGGTGAAACTGCACGAGTGTTTTTCCATTTTTCAGGCCACGGGGCAGAAGTTCTCCTGGACAATCAGCTGCGTCAGTATCTCTATTTCACCCCACAGCGAGGGATGAGACTAAATGCTGAGGACGATCGGCTTTACCTTGGTGACCTTGTTGCCACAATCGAAGGCGCAAGAACGAACAAGACAATTCCGCTGGCTCTTAGCATTGACGCCTGCCGGAACAATGCTGGTCCGATCAAGAACCCCAGTTTACCCGAGGTTGGCCCCGGTACGGCTATGATTTTTGCAGCATCGAGCGGTGAGCGTTCATACGAAAACTCTTTTGTTGAACGCCTGTCAAGTGCGCTGGTTAACGAGCCGTTGGACGTTTTTGAAGCTCTTTCCAAAATGGGGAGGGACTTAGTGGAAACCGCACCGAACTTCAGGCAGGTACCCGTATTCCTGCAGAGCCTTGGAGGAATAAGGTTTCCTTTCGGACCGAGAGAGCAGCGAGAGAGTGAGGCGTGGCGAAAGGTTGACAAATCAAACGATGATGGACTGGCCAATTTTATTCGCGCTTTTCCGACGAGTTCATTTGTTCCCTTGGCCAGGAATTTCCGCTTGGAACTGGCAGACAAGAACAACAAATTGAGCAAGGAGTTGAAGGACCTTCTTGCTCCTTTTCAACCTCAAGATATGACATTGGTGCGAAAACTACGGGACACAGTCCAGTGGTCGGAAAGCCCAAAAGCACGATTCCAACTGTCCCAGATACTCTTACAAATTTCAGGTAAGACAAATGTTGAGTCTGCGGACCAACGGTTAGAGGCTCGGGAAGTCCTTGCGCTCGCACGAGCTCAAGGTGATGTCGCAGCTGATTTCGCCCTAAACTGGATGGACGTTAGCGTTGAACTTTCCAGGGCGACAACTGCCAAACCGTGGGGAGTTACGGCGCAAAGAGTGTGCTCAGAACTACCAGCGCCTGGCACGGCGGCAGAGAAAGCATACGAGGCATCAAGGGCAACTTTCTTGATCCCCATTTCTGAACTTCGTACGCAGTGTGCGATATCCAGCTTGATTGAGTCGTTGGCTCAGTCGACCCGCAAGGATGGTTATTTGTCTGAAGAGACTTGTAGGCAGGTCGCCAAAGAGATCTCGGTGGCGGCGGTTGGTCTCTTACGAAAACTGGGTTGTGAAATGGGTAATAAGTCAAAAGAATAGCTATTATGTTGAACCTTCGTATCTTAACTCTCTTGGCCCTGGCCACAAATGGGATAGTCCCCATTCTTGGCCAGGTTTGGTCCGCTCGAATTGTTTCTTGGGATAACCAGGATTCTATGTTTGATGTTCCGCCTAGCGAGCTGAAGTCGGCCTTATCTGAACGTGGCCACTCAGTTGAACTGCTAAGTCTGGCAAGTGCGAACGAACTAAGGCTGCTTTCGATTGCAGAATCTATCGAGACCTGTAGTTCAATCGACGGGATGGACGAGTACCGTCTTATTATTTATTCTGGTCCGGTCGCCATCGCCCACAGGCAGGTTCTGCTTGCAAAATCAAGGAAAGATTGGATCAGTGGCCCGTTGCCAATTACGGCTGAAAGCGTAGGACACTTCTCATCCATCTTGAACAACGCGATTTGCCGAAGTAGACGGTGGTTGATATATATCGAAGGTACCCAATGCCACTCGCTTGACAGTTCTACCTTAGCTCAAATCGATTCGACGCCAAATGTAGCTGTAATTGCTTATTGCAAGAACGAAAGTGATCCGTTATTCATGCCTTTGCGCGAGGAGATATCAGGTGTAAATCCAAGTCTTGGCGGTCTGTTGCGGAGATTGCGTTTAAGGCAATCGCCGCTTTCTACCTCCTTGGCATCCGGATGGAGTGAGGAAGTTCCTTTGGGCATCGCTGCGAGGGGTGGAAGCCTTGCTTTATTGAATAGTGTAGACACGGAGTCAGTCATACAATTTAGCTTCGTGCCTCCGGTTGCCAATGGAAATGGATTCTGGCTCCAGACTACAGAGGTTCCAGTAAGAGCTTTCGAAAAAGTTATGGGCAAAAGAAGAGATCGACGCCTGGTTGCCTGTGACAAAGCAAGTCCGGGAGACTGTCCCGCAGTACAAATCAGCCTTGGTGAAGCAAGAAAGTTTTGCGAAAGAATAAGTGGACGCTTACCGGCTGTAAAAGACTGGATCCGAGCAGTGGAGTATTTCCAGATTTCAAAAGTTGCAGGTTGCGCCAATTTGGATGGTTGGGTTGGAGAAGACCACTTTGACGGATTAACAAGCGTATATTGGAAGCCACTTGAGTCAACATGCGCGGCGGCCAAAGGCAAATCCAATGTATTGCAGTTGCATGGAAACGCGGCCGAACTTACTCAGTCTGAAAACGAGGGGTATGTTGATGTGGTCGGCGGGTCGTTCGCAACGGCTCCCAAACAAAAGCGCCCTTTGGACTATGTCAACCGAATTGAGCTCAAGAAAACCGGAAAGGAAGAAGAACGTAGAGATGATGTGTCGTTTCGATGCCTGATCGAGGCTTCACAAGGAACAAGGGTACTGAGTCCGGTCATCGAAGCCTCAAGTGAAAGAAGGGTCCAATAGTGACTTTGACAACGTTTGACTCACTTGCTAGCCCAAACGTTCGATAGTATTTTACCTCAGTGCGGATTCCCCATCTAGATTTTGAGTACCATCTTACCCCTCCACCAGTATTCAAAGTGAACGCACTCTCCTTCGTTAGGGGTTGCGATATCCTAACGGATGGATTCAGTCGATCAAATGCTTCGCCGATAGAATCTCTATAGGCAAAGTAACCCATGCCGAAGGAGCCATAACTAACCAAACGCGCGCGCCGACGCCGTATTAAAATGTGTGTCCCGCCATGAAAATCCAAAGCGGTTGGCGCACCTTGAAGAACTAACCGATCACCCCTTGAAAAGGAGCGGTCCAACGATGGGAACCAAGATCCTTCCAGGTATGGAGCGAAATACTTTGAAATCTGAAAGCTGGTAGTCGCACCAACCATTGGGCGTAGAGCTTCACCACCAGTTGTGAACCCGGGAAAAACACCTATTTCTAGCAATCCCTTGCTAATAGGTGGGATGACTTTTTCGATGGGCTGCGGATTCTGACCCCGAACCAACGGAAAGAGTTCAAATAGGAGGCAAATGACAATGATGGTGCGCATTGGGACGGTTCTATGTAGAGTACCTCGATTTTGCCTCATATTGTCCATTGAGCGTTTTGACGTGCGAGCCGTCAAATATAGGAATACGACAAATTGTTGGCGACAACTTAGGTGACAACACCGGCACGGTGAATTGGAGCTTCCCTCAGTGAAACCATGCACGGTAGGTGTTTCCACTACAATAAAACATGGCCAATGGAAACGGCGTCGGGACCATCTACAAGCGCGGTAACATCTGGTGGGTCCAAGTTTACGTGGACGGCAAGCCTATCGTTCAATCAAGCAAGTCCACCAAGAGATCTGATGCTTCAAACCTTCGAAATCGGCTTCTTGCAAAGAAGGAAAGAGGCGACGCTTCTCAGGGTTCTGCCAATACAGTCTTGATCGGAGAACTGTTGGACGACATTCTCAAGAGCGACATCAAACCAACGACCCGCTACATTTGGGAAAAGGTAGTTGCAAAAAACATTCGCCCATTCTTCGGCAAACTGAAAGCTCAACGGCTTTCGACCGACCATATGGAACGCTATCGTGAATTCCGAAAGGGCGAGGGCGTTTCCGATGCGACTGCGAACCGAGAACTATCCATTCTTCGGACAGCGTTCCATAACGCCCGCAAACGGACTCCGCCGAAGGTGATCTCCGTGCCTTATTTTCCGATGGTTCAGGAAACTACGGTCCGAAAGGGATTTCTCACCGATCAACAATATGCTGTCTTGCGCGACTCACTTCCAAGCGAGTTGAAGGCCCTGTTCATCACAGCCTACTTAACAGGAATCCGGAAGGGCGAACTCCTGGCCATCCAATGGCCTCAAGTAGATTTTGACGCAAAGCTGATCACGCTTGAACGAGGCGAGACCAAGAATCAGGAAGCGCGAAGTGTTCCAATTGTTGCTGGCGATATGCTCAATGCTTTGTTAGCGGCGCGAAAGGAGCAACAGGAGCAATGGCCGGAATCGCCGTGGGCGTTCAACCGGGCAGGGGAACCAATCAAAGATTTTCGAACCGCCTGGGACCGGGCTTGCAAAACCGCAGGGCTTCCCGACCTGAACTTCCACGATCTGCGCCGAACAGCCGTCCGAAACATGCGCCGCGCTGGAATCCCGCAGGTTGTGCGCATGAAGATCAGTGGCCACAAAACTGACAGTATGGAACGCCGGTACAATATCGTTGATGCCGAGGATTTGGCCTCCGCCAGAGAACTACTCGAACGCCGTCCGACTGTCGTTGAAGTATAGCCTTTTCCGGGAAACCCTTTGACTTGCATTTTATAGCAAAGAATAATATATTGTCCATATAGGCGATACAGCGACATAACGGACAATGCATTGACCATTTCAATCAAGACCCCTCTGGACATGCAGCAGGAACTAGCTACCCGATTCAAAACGCGCCGCCTGGCGCAAAATTTGACGCAACAGGGTCTAGCGGAGCGCTCCGGCGTGAGTTGGAGTTCACTCAAACGCTTTGAGCGCACGGGCCTCATTGCGCTCGACTCTCTGCTCCGACTGTCCCTCGTTCTCGAATGCTTAAACGATTTTGACCAGATCTGTATCGGAACTTCAAGCCTACAGGCGAAGTCGCTCGACGAACTTCTCACAGAGCCCAAGGCCCGTAGAAAAGGCCGGATCAAGTGACCTACACACCAACTGATCTGCTTACTGTCTACTTGAATAGCGCTGACCGGCTGAAGGTGGGCCGTTTGGCTACGCGTAATCGGCAAATCCTGTTCGAGTACGATCCTTCCTTTGTCCCAACCGGAATCGAAATATCACCCTTCAAGTTGCCCCTCAAACTAGGCGTGTCCGTCTGCCCTGACATGGTTTTCGACGGCCTTTATGGCGTCTTCAACGACAGCCTACCAGACGGGTGGGGAAGGCTAGTGCTTGATCGAACTGTAGAAAAACATGGGATCAATCGCCGCCAACTCAGTGTGCTCGATCGCTTAGCCTTTGTCGGCGAACACGGGATGGGGGCTTTGACCTACGAACCGTCCCAGGATCAGGGTCCGATGAACGATGGCGCCCTGGCACTTGATCGTCTAGCAGAGGAATCAGCGATCATGCTTGCGGGCGAGAACGAAGAGGTTTTTGAAGAACTCCTGCGTCTCAATGGATCCTCTTCTGGGGCACGTCCAAAGATCGTCGCGCAAGTCAGCAAGGACAAGCGGAAGATCATCCACGGACAACAAAATCTTCAATCGGGCTACGCCCATTGGATGATCAAATTTGCCACGTCGAAAGACCAACGCGATGCGGGCCCTATCGAATATGCCTACAGCCTGATGGCCCAAGATGCAGGAGTCGACATGCCTGAGACTCACCTGTTTCGAACCAAGAAACTGGCATATTTCGGAACCAAACGCTTTGATCGACAAGGTGACCGGCGCGTCCACGTTCATAGTCTATCCGGCCTGATTCATGCCGACCATCGGACACCAAGCCTCGACTATGACACTATCTTGCGAGTGACTTTTATACTAACAAAAAACGTGGTCAATGTGGAGCGGGCTTATGCATTGGCTTGTTTCAATGTCCTGGCTCACAATCGTGATGACCATGCCAAGAACTTTTCGTTCCTGTTGACGGACCAGTACGAATGGACGCTTGCGCCTGCTTACGACCTGACGTTTTCTTATGGCCCCGGCGGAGAACAAAGTACGATGGTTTTGGGAGAGGGGAAGAATCCCGGTCCTCAGCAACTGACAGCGCTTGGCAAGAAGCACAGCCTCAAGAAGGCCCCGGAAATCCTTGCGAAGGCGCAGGCGGCCATTGCAAGATGGAGGAGTTACGCTGACAAGTCAGGTGTCAGCGCCAAGTCTGAAAAGAACATCGGCAGCGTGATTCTCGGGGGCAAGTAATAGCATGGAACAAGGCCGCGAATGCTTCAGTTTCGCCTACTCCTAGTGTCCATTTGAGGGCAGTCCGACTGTAGTGGAATTGTAGTGGTTTTGCGATAAACCCCGAAAACGGGCGAAACTGAGACTCAGTAAAATCAATGAGTTACGATGCCAGGATACCCCAAAAAACAGCTATGTATGGCTTGAGGTGCTAGCGAGTAACATCGTGGGGGTTCAAGTCCCCCTCTCCGCACCATAGATTCGTAAACGCTTAAGGCCTTCCAAAAGATGG
>JAYUSZ010000367.1:0-7957 GCA_043755435.1 Bryobacterales bacterium
TAGGACCCACTCGCTGTTTGGAGTGAATTGCCTGAGTAGATAGCCTTCAATCTATAAACGGTAGTTGGCGCACTGTCGAGAGATCAATTCACAAACCCCCCGCAGGTACTTTCACCTGTGTTGCAGGCCCTGGACTGAAGTGTGCGCGGCTCTGCGGCTATTGTCCGATTTTAGATTCCGGAAACTGCATTGACGCCAGTGTTGATAGAATGATCGCTAGAAAAATGCACACCGACATGAAACTTACCCGCCGCCAGATGTTTGGAGTTCTGGCGTCCAGCGCGATTGCCGCCACACATCCACGGACGTAAACCGGATAGAGCGGCGGTCGAATTCCATCAATTGACCTTGCCCAAATATTTGTCCAGCCAGGCAACTACTTCCCGAACCAGATCCGACCGCTGCTCTGATACGTTGTGCGCCGTGTCTAACAACACTGCCTTTTTGTCGGCTGGTGGTGTCCCAAACATCCTTAGCATGGAGTCTCTGCCAAGTTGAAACCAATCGTACTTTCCGCCGATCATAATTACGGGAGCTTTCAATCTGGGTGCGAAGTCCGCTTGGTCGATGCCAGGCAAAGGGTTGCCTTCAAAAAATCCGCCATCAAGGAAAATCACTGCCCTGAACCTTGTCTCCAAAGCAGTAAAAACTACGCCCCATGATGCGGCCATACTAACGCCCATGTAGGCCATCCGCTTGTGGTCGATATCGGAGCGGGTATCCAGAAAATCAATTGACCGGCCTAGATCCTTCGATTGCTGGATAACTTCATCACGCTCCATTGTCGGGGTCTTCATTACGTTTGGTTGCTGCCTTTCGTAGGTACCCTTATAAACGGGATACAGCACAGCTCGGCCACTTTGAATGACAAAATCAATAAATTGCGTGTCCCCAAGGGTTTTGCTGTCAGCCAAATCCAGAACTCTGGCGCTTGGGAAGAACACAACGGTTTGATAGGGCGGCTTAATTTTGGCGGGCAAGAACAAATACGCCGCCATGCGCTCCTTACCATAGGCTGCATCAAAGGTAATCTTTTCCTTGCGCCAGTCCGGCGAGTTTTGCTCAATGGGTTCCATCCTGGCGTTCAAAGGCGAATGATCATAGGCATACATGCCTTTGTAGATCTTGAAAACTTCATCTGTAACTGGCTTGATTTTTGAAAAATCCCGCGCCAAAATCCGTGCTTCGGCACTGGCCTGCGCCGGGATTGGACCCAGATTCCGAACGCAACGAAAGCCATTGTTTGGCAGACGGTTGAATGGCTGTAATGCCTCCGGCTCATAGTAATCCGCATTAGATGTGTTCCATGCGCCACCAAGAATGTAATGGAAGTTGTGGCCGTCTTCGTTGCGGCACCACTCTGCAACATTACCGGCCATATCGTAAGTTCCCCATGGCCCTAAGCCGCTAAACTTACCCGGGGACGCTAGCGCGGCATTGGAAAAATTGCTCACCTTTGTTATAAATCTTGCCACAGGACTGGGCGCAGCCAAATGCCATTGATGAATCACCGGCAGGCTCTTGCCGGCAAATTCAGCATAAGCCGCCGCCTCATACCAACTGACGCCTCCCACAGGCAAATCCGCTTGCCCGGTTGGTGAGTGCCCAGCTTGCCAGCCCGATGGCGCGGGGCGGCCAGTGGAATCGCGGAACAGGTCCATAGCTTGTTCCCAACTTAGTTCCTTCCCGTCTCGAGTGAACTTTTCCTTCCAGTATTCGCGTTTTTGGTAGCCTCCTTTGTCGACGAATTCCTGATATTGGCGGTTGGTAACCTCATATTGATCGATGTAGAAAGCGGGAAGTTCATATGGGCCAACATATCCCATTCCCCAAATTAGATTTTCATAGCGGCCACCAGGTACGGGAACCATTCCCGGCGGCGTTTTGGCGATGGGTTCCAGATCGAAATTGAATTCGCGGCGCCATCCATGAATATCTTCGGTGACGGGAGCGCCGGAGTATTCTCCCACTCCAACCTTTGAAACCTTCCAGCGTAGATAGCCATTCGGAACGGGCACATTCACCAGTGGCGTGATCCCCAAAGCCACCCAGGCGTCATCTGGCGAAAGATAATCCTTGATTTCGACAGTAGCGCCGGGTGGCGACGATTTTATCGAAACGGTGTGAGTCAGGCTACCACTGGCCTGCAGCAGTTGAGGATCACCGGGCAAGTACTGTTGCGCTTTTTGAACCAGCCTATATGCCGCGACATTCTTATTTTCACTACTTAGTTGGACGATTTCCGGAATGGCCTGAAGGCGAGCCCAAGTGCGCTTTTCGGAGCGCTGATAGAACCAGAGGGACAATGCGGCCAACAATACAGTAAGGATTAACAGCGGAATTGCGTAAGCGGCCCGTAACGAATGTGGCCTGTCCGCCGTGGCATCAAGAGCAGCAAGTGCCGCGGATGAATCTCGCACCATATCGGCGGCGGATTGGTATCGTTTCGACGGGTCCTTTTCAAGAGCCATCGAAATGATGCGATCAATGGCAGAGGGCAGGTCTGGCCTCTTCTCCCGTATCCTGGGCGAGGCTTTTTGCATGATGTCATGCATCACCTGAAAGTGCGAGTGGCCGGGAAATGGCGGACTGCCAGCCAGCATTTCGTAAAGCACAGATCCCAGGCTCCACAGGTCGGTTCTGAAATCGACGGCTTTCCCGGATGCTTGCTCGGGAGACATGTAAAGAGGAGTTCCTTTCGTAGATCCATCCATGGTTATTGAGGCTTCGCTTGATTTCGCCAGACCGAAGTCAATGATTCTTGCTACGCCATCCTTTGCCACGATGACATTGCTGGGCTTGATGTCGCGATGAAAGAGGCCGCGTTCATGAGCCTTTGACAGCCCCGATGCAATTTGCCGGGTGATTTGCAACGCTTCTGCAACCGGAAGCCTTTTCTCCCGAATTCTTTGTTGCAGCGTTTCGCCTTCGTGGAAAGCCATGGCGATGAACAGGTCGCCATCTGGAGCTTCGTCGATATCGTGGATCACGACGATGTTGGGGTGATCCAGGGTTGAAGCGGCGCGGGCCTCTTCTGTAAGCCGCCGCTTTAGTTCAAGATCATGGCGCATATGCGGTGCCAGGAATTTCAGGGCGACGAACCGGTCAAGCTTTGTATCGAACGCTTTGTAGACCACGCCCATACCACCTGAGCCCAGCATTTCCAGGATTTTGTAATGGGAAACGGTCCGGCCCGTATAACCTGATTGCGTGATGGATGGTGCGGCTACTTCCGTTGCTGCGCCATCAAGGAAACTGCCTGCCTTCTGGTGCGCCGTCAGCAGGGAGCGCACCTCAAGCTCCAGTGCTTCATCCCCCTTGCACCCCTTCTCCAGGAACCCATCGAGCTCCCCAGCCGGAAGATCGAGCGCGGCCTGCAGTAGACTATCGACTTGTTTCCAGCGATTGGATTCCATCATCTCTCCCGACGTTCCTTACGTTGGTCAGTTCACGATAGAGCCAAGCCTTGGCGGTGCTCCAATCGCGCATCACGGTAATGGCCGACACCTTCAATACTTCGGCAGTCTCTTCCACATTCAGTCCGCCAAAGAAGCGCATTTCGACAACTTGTACTTTGCGGGGGTCAACCCGAGCCAGCGCGTTCATCGCGTCATCCAGCGCCACCAGGTTCGTGTTCCGGCCACTGGTTACCATGGAGGCTTCCTCCAATGCGACATGCTGCACGTCGCAACCCCGCTTCAAGTTGTGGCGCCGTGCCCGTTCCACCAAAATGCGCCGCATCAACTGCGAAGAGACGGCAAAAAAGTGGGCTCGATTCTGCCACTGCATGCGCTTATAATCCACTAAACGCATGTAGGCTTCATTTACTAATGCTGTTGTTTGCAGGCTATGGCCGACGCGCTCACGTTTCATGTAGCGTTGTGCAAGGCCGTGGAGCTCGTCATAGACGATGGGAGTCAGCTTTTGCAAAGCGTCCTGATCACCGTCTGTCCACGCACGGAGCAATGTACTAATGTCGCCATCATTACCAAGCTTTTGATCCGATTCCTGCATCACTTATGGGGTGAATTATACCTCAGCGAGGTACGCGGTGTGGGGATTCACAACCCGCGCTTGGCTCATTGATCGAGCAAAGCTATGAATTCATCGGTCGTCAAACCGGCTTGGCGGATGATGCTCCGTACAATCGGTTTGGGGAGATCGAACCTTTGGTGATTCGGAACAGTAACCCGGCCTAACCGGATGCTTCAGGTGAACGTGGGAGCCACTGATTTCGTGAACATAAAAGCCACCCTTTTGTAGGGCTCGCAATACCAATCTTGGTTTAAGACCGCCAATGAGGGACATAAGCTCAGACGGAAACCGTTATTTCTTCCCGCACTGGTTGAGTGGAGGCAAATGGATTTTCAGGAATTTCTTCATTGTCCTTCAGCAAAGCACGAATGTGGCAACTGATGGCGTCTTGCGCCATTTCACGAGCTTCCTCCATACTGCGACCGTAAGTAACGATTCCTTGCAGGGCTGGCACGATCACCTGGTACCCCCCCTCAATCAACTCTTCGTAAATGACGGTGTAATCATATTGGGCCATACATGCTCCTCCCTTCATTGTCACTGATTCCCGGGAAGAGAGAAAGAAGCATTTCAAGAAATGCCGCTGGCTTCAAAATGCGGCATTTGCGATGCGGTCATTATCCTCTAAACCTGATGATAGTTTCCTCGAGCATTCTACGCCTACTTATATAGAGGAACAGAATGAAACAACCATGGAAACTTCACTTACTTGCTTTTGGTCTGACGCTTGCCGCCACATCCAATCTTCTGGGACAAGGCCCCACCATCAGCACAATCGACTTCCCCGGCGCTACCACTACCACGCCTTGGGGCATTAACACTCGCGGCGACATTATTGGAGTCCACGTTAATGTCGACAAGACAACCCATGGCTTTCTGCTGAGCGGGGGCCAATACAGCCCGGTTGACTACCCCGGCGCTTCTGCAACAGAACTCTACGGGCTCAACGCTGCTGGCGACCTTGTGGGCGTGTACACATTGGACGGCATTCGCCGTGGTTTTCTGTTGAAGGGAGGGAAATTCACGAAGATTGATTATCCCGGCGCTAGTAGCACTGAGCCTGGGTCGATCAACCCCCGAGGCGACATCGTGGGATTTTATGTGAGTGCCGACAAAGCGATGCACGGGTTTCTGCTGAGCGGGGATCAATACAGCACGATTGACCATCCCGGTGCCGCTTCCACACTACCCAGCGGAATCAACGCGCAAGGCGACATCGCCGGATCGGGCGGAACTCCCGTCCGCGCCTATGTGCTGAGCGACGGGGAATACACTACATGGGAAGGCAGCCCTGGCGCTACCTTCACTAATACAACAGGACTGAACGCTCGCGGCGACGTTGTTGGACGCTATGTCGTCGGCGGTGTAAGCCATGGCTATGTGATGATCGCCGGTCAATTGAGCACGATTGATTTCCCCGGCGCCACCTTTAACGGGGCCACCAGCATCAACCAGCGGCGCGACATTTTGGGACGCTACCGTAAAGCCGACGGGATAACTCATGGCTTTCTGTTGGTGGGCTTTCAGCCGGCATGCGTATCCACCGGACCGCCTTCGCTCATTAACGTGCCGGTGCTGTTGTCTCTTTCCGGCGATGGGCGCGGACAAGGCGCGATTCAGCACTCCAACACATTTCAGGTGGCCTCCGCCAGCAATCCCGCGGTTGCCGGTGAGCTTCTATCGGTCTACTTCACAGGTCTGGTTGACGGCGGTTTGCTTCCCCCGCAAATCACTATCGGCGGGGTATTGACGGAGATCCTGTTCTTCGGCAACACGCCCGGATATCCGGGGCTGAATCAGGCGAACGTTCGGATGCCTACTGGCGTTTTGCCGGGCGCTGCCGTACCAGTGCGATTGACTTACCTGAACCGTGCAAGTAACGAAGTCACCATAGGTGTTCGTTGAAAGATGTGAACAAGGAGAAATAGATGAAACAAATTGTAACTTCAATTGCCACTGGCAGTTTACTCGCAGCGCTCGCCATCGCGCAACCCACACGGTACAACGTCACCGATCTGGGCACGTTGGGTGGGGCTGGCAGCTATGCCACTATCATCAAGAACAATGGCATTATCAGTGGCCGTGCCAACCCGCCTGATGGGTCGAACCACGCCGTCATCTGGCAAAAGGGCCAAATGACCGACCTTGGATCCCCTGGGTTTAGAGGTAAGAATAGCGTTGCCTGGGGAGTGAATGAAATTGGTCAAGTGGTGGGTCAAGCGGAGACTTCCAACAAAGATCCCAATGGGGAAGATTTTTGCGGTTCCGTCGCGCAAGGCTTACCGTTTCTTGGCAGCACCTGTGTACCCTTCTTGTGGCAGAACGGTGTGATGACTCCGCTGCTAACGCTAGGCGGCTACAATGGCTTTGCCAACGTCATAAACAATCAAGGTGTGGCGGCCGGAGCAACTGAGAATACCACGCGGGACCCTGCCTGCCAGAGTCCGCAAAAGTTTCAATTCAAGCCGACGTATTGGCAGAATGGCAAGGTGCAAGAACTGCCGACCTTCCCGGGTGATCCAAATGGGATTGTGTTCGGGATCAACGATAGTGGGCAAATGACGGGATCTTCGGGCAAATGCCGGGAGTTCGACCCGATTTCCCAAACATATCTTTCGATGGATCACGCCTTGCTGTGGCAGAACGGCCAGTACACGAATCTTGGAAACCTTGGCGGAGCGACTGGAAATACTGCGTTTCAAATAAATAGCCAAGGTCAAGTAGTAGGTACTTCCAACTTACGCGGCGATGAAATCGGTCATGCGTTCTTGTGGACTCAGGCTAAGGGCATGGAGGACCTGGGCACGCTTCCAGGCGATTTGAATTCTGCCGCTCTCGGCATTAACGACAAAGGCCAGGTGGTGGGCATTTCATTGGACAAAGACTTCAATTTGCATGCAGTGTTGTGGGAAAACAAGGTGCCAATTAACCTCAATACGCTTGTGGACAATAAGCCGGGGTTGTATCTGCAAATGGCCGAGGGGATCAATTTGCGTGGAGAGATCATTGGTTTTGCCATGACGGCTAGCGGCGATACGCACGCCTATCTGGCGACGCCCGTGGAGCGCACTACAGCAGTGGCTTCCCCTAAAAACACTACAGTGACCGTCCGTCAAATCACGCTGGATGGCACCGCATCCATCAGTGCCGACGGGAAGCCGCTAATCTACCAATGGTCCATCCCACAAGGCAGCCCGTCTGCATCAATCCTTCAGGGGAATACGGCCACTCCAATCATTCAATTCGGCCAGTCGCGCGCTGCCTATACGTTCCTGTTGACGGTGACGGATTCCACTGGTAAGTCCGCCACCGATTCGGCAACAGTCAACTTTCAAGGCAACTGAGTCATGGCAGTTTCGAGTATTCCAACTTGGCTTGTTTGAAAACCGGGATGTCCAGGTCGGCGTCTTTCCAAAGTGTTAGAAAATCCTGATAGGCGGTCTTTGCTTTGGCGTTATCTCCAGCCATGGTAAACGCGCGGCCCAGTTGTAGGCGAGACAAGGCGCCGAAGGGATCGTTAATTACGATCCCACGGTGACCAAGAATTTTCTGGAATTCCACGGCTGCTTCAGCGCCTTTGTGCGCGTCCAGATAAGCTAGGCCCCGGACGTAAACCGGATAGAGAGATCCGTTGAACCCTTCTGATGCGCTGCCCGTCCATGCCAACTCATATGGCGAAACAGCTTGCAACAGTTCAATGGCTTTTAAGGGTTCGTGACGATTCAATGCAAGCAGCGCGTGTAATACCGGCAGGTAGCTGAACTGCGCACAGGGCGGGTGCCCAGATGGCTGCTGAGTGCCTTGTGCTCGTCAAGTCTAGGAGTCTAGGCCTACATAGTTATCGTGGCCTTTGAGAAAAGTCTATAGGACCCACTCGCTGTTTGGAGTGAATTGCCTGAGTAGATAGCCTTCAATCTATAAA
>JAYUSZ010000368.1:0-21397 GCA_043755435.1 Bryobacterales bacterium
CAGAAGTGCATGCGCCTGAAAGGCTGCATCCAAAGCAATTTTGGATTGATTTAACTCCAGAATGGATTCCGGCAAGTCGGCATCCTCTATCTGGCTGATTTGTGATCTTAAGGACAACTGCCGGCGGTTCCCTTGATCGATAGCCGTAGTAACCTGCCCTTGGGCTGTACCGTAAAAAGCCAGCTGATTATTCAGGTGGTCGGCTGAGGTCTGCACATCCGCCAGGGCTGATTGAATCGCGGTTGTGTTGTTGTTTGCAAGGGCCAATCGCAAGGCATTCACCGCCCCAAAAACACTTCGACCAGGTGTAGCATTGTCGAATATCTGGTCCGCCGTTTGGGCAATGTTGAAGCGCACACCGTCGGTGTTCTCCGCTACGCGAGTTGAGGAAAGAGCCCCAGTGTAGGCCGCCACACCATTTGCTGCTGATAAATCCACAGTGTAGGGAGCCGTCTGATCTGTGTCACCGCTGAAAATATAGCGGCCTTGCACCGAAGCCCGGCTAGCAGACACCAATTGAGTCAGAATGGCTTCCACTTCGGTTGCCAGGATTGGCCGCTGATTGGAAGCAGCAGCGTCGTTTAATCCTTGCGTTCCCACGGTTCGCGCCCGTTCGAGTGATTTCACCGCGGATTGCACCGTGACTTCCGCAGTATCCACTTCTGTTTTGAATTGATCCAGATTACCTTTAACCTGTTTGGCCCTTTGCAGTTCACCGCGAGTGGCTAGCAGGATGTCAATATGATCGGGATCATCGGAGGCTACGCGCACTTTGAGCCCACTGGAGATGGCCGCTTCGGCATTGCTTTGCCGACGCTGCGTGCGTTGAATATCTGACAAGAATCGTTGATTTGTGGGATTAAGATATTGGATCATGTTTCATTCCAAGTGAACTAGCGGATCAGCCCCATTACCGTATCGGTCATACTGCTGATCACAGTCATCAATTTTGAGACTGCCTCGTAGCCTCGCTGAATCTGCAGCACGTAGGCCGCCTCTTCATCCAAGGAAACCCCCGATGCATCACCGCGAATCGTTCTTGCTTGACTCAACAGTTGGGTTCCCGAAGTCTGCTCTGCTTGTGCGCTTGCAATGTCTCGCCCAATTTTGGAGGCAATGGTTCCAAAAAATTGAGTAAAAGTATAACCATTCGCTTGCGGCTGCTTAGCCAAATCAGCGACTGCTAAAGCGGCTCCATTACCTCCTGGGGCCCCTGAACTTGCTGCCGCCAAATCCTCTGGCAACAATCCTCCCAAACCTAACGTAAATGCTGCACCTTGAGTCGGAGAATAGACAAACAAATTAACTGCCGGTGGATTGCCAGCAAGATCCAGACCGGCTGACAAAGCAGTATTCACACTATCGGCAACTGAACTTGCCAGAGTGTCCAAGTCTGCCGCATATCCCGGAAACTGTCTGTTTCTGAAATCAAGCAACGCTCCCAATTTGCCGCTCTGAAAATTAGCACTAATGTCCTTTCCGCTAAAATCCTGAATCTGAACCTGATTGTTCACCACAACTGATTTGATGGCAAAATTCTTGTCGCCGATCACGCCCAGAGACTGGCCGCCCAAATAGACGGAAACTGAGCCATCATCCTGTGGCAATGCTTGAAAATCAGCATATTCGGAAAGACTTTCAAGTGATTGGAAAAGACGAGATTCCACTCCTCCGTCTTCATTCACCCTACTATCGGATCGCACACCTTTATTAAAGGAGGCTACATCGGCCAAAACACCATTGATCTTCGAAACCACAGCAGAAACTTCCTGTTCGCTGAATTGAGAGGATCGGGCCAGCCGATTTGCAGTTGTGTTGAAATCGTTTGCCAAGGTTCGGGCTTTGTCCAAGACCACTTGACGGCCTGTGATTGAATTGGGTGCTGCTGAGAGTTGCGTGAAAGCTGTAAAGAAGTTATTAAGAGAATCCGCAATCCCCAGCCCTTCGCCAATTGGAAATGCCTGTTCCACTTGCCCAAGAGTATCGATCTGTTGTTTAGATTTTCCTAAGCCACTTTGGCGTTGCCAAACCGAGGACTCGTTGTATAGATTTCGTGACGATGTGACCGCTCCTGCACTAATGCCGTCGCGGAAAGAAATGATCTCTTGCCGGTGCTTTACATAACCCGGGGTATTCACGTTACTGACGTTCGTTGATGCCACTTCAAGGCTTCGTTCAAAAACGCGCATCGCTCCGGTAGCCGCAAATAGTGCTGTGCTCAGACTCATTTCAAATCCACTTTTGCTTTTATATCACTACAAGTTTTCATGCCACCAATCCCTGATTGCTCGCCGGATTGTCGTAGTGTGTCGCCTTTCCACCTGCATCGTAAGAAGAACCCGACGGAGCAACACGATTCAGCCACTTGCTCGTAATATCCAACCCCTGTGCCGTGAGTTGTTGCAAACTTGCCAGTTCCACCAAAATGAGCTCAGCAGTGCCTACTGGCAATTGCGACATTTCTGCAATCAATCTCTCCAGAATTGCCGCAGCCTCCCATGGCTGGTTGGCCTCCAAATATTGCCTTGCCGATCCGGCCAGTTCAAATTGTACTTCAGGGTTCTTTCGCTTCATTTGAAGTTGGTCGCTCCTGAGAAAGTGCATCCTCAATTAATTTCTTGGTGGTGGCCTGGACGTCAGGTTTATAACGCCCTGCATCCACATCCTTCGCCAGCTTTTCCAATTTGGCAGACCGCTCTGGAGAATCCTCACTCTGGGCATTGATAGATGAACTCAAACTGGATAAAGTGAAGGTATCAGTTGCACCCGAAGAAGCATCCGCCGAAGCATCACGGACCTTGCCGTACCCCGAAACCACTAAATCGTTCGGAACCCGGCTTGCTTCTTTGCTTTTCGCCGGCTGGCTTGCGATGTTCTTCAGATTAGCGTCGTCTATTCTCATAATTGGGTCTTTTCCCTGCTATCCTTATCGTCCCCCTCCGCCCCCCCAATAGCAAATTTTCATAACATCGGAACGAATCGCCCAAAGTTGCCGTATCATTGAAGCAGAGGAACTGCTATCGACATGCGAATCTCTTTCTTAGGATTAGTCACGCCTCTTTTGGCAATGGCTTCACCGGTCCAAGTCACTTATTACAAGGACGTTCTCCCCGTTCTTCAGAAGAATTGCCAAAGTTGCCATCGTCCTGGAGAAACGGCTCCTATGTCTTTTCTCAGTTACAAGGAAACCCGTCCCTGGGCAAAGGGAATTAAGCAGGCCGTAGCCAGCCGAAAAATGCCCCCTTGGTTTGCCGACCCCCGTTACGGCAAGTTCCACAACGATCGCAGCCTTGCCGAAAAGGATTCCCAAACCCTCATCTCCTGGGCAGATTCCGGTGCAACCGAAGGAAATCCAGCCGACGCCCCCAAGCCCATTCAATGGACCAAGGGCTGGCAAATCGGCGAACCCGACCTTATCGTTGAAATGCCCAAGGATTATGAAATTCCCGCCGAAGGCACCATTGATTACCAATACTTCGTCCTCCCTCTGAATCTTAAAGAAGATAAGTGGATTCAACTGGCCGAAGCACGCCCAGGCAACCCCGCGCTGGTCCACCACATTATCGCCTTCATTCGCCCTCCCGGTTCAAAGTGGATGTCCAGTGCTGTGCCCGGTGAACCCTTTAATCCGCGCACTGCTCCGCGAACCGGACGTGGTGAAGAAGGCAACGGCTTCAGCGATATGGTCGCCGGCTTTGCTCCCGGCACGCTACCCAACATTCTGCAGCCAGGGCAAGGACGGCTAATTCCAGCAGGCTCCGACATTGTTTTTCAAATGCACTATACCGCCAACGGCAAACCGGGGCGTGATCGCAGCAGGCTTGGCTTGATCTTCGCCAAACAACCTCCTATAGATCGCGTGTTCTATTTGGCCGCAGGTGAAAATAAGTTCCGCATTCCCCCGGGGGCCGACAATCATCGTGTGGACGCCAGTTTCACTCTTCAAAGCGACGCCACCCTAATCTCCATGCTTCCCCACATGCACCTTCGTGGGAAGTCCTTCGAATACAGAGCCACTTTTCCTGATGGAAAAACTGAAACGCTCCTCAACGTTCCCAATTATTCTTTCAGTTGGCAGCTTGGATATTTCCCTGAAAAACCCCTGCTGTTGCCCAAAGGCACGAAGATTGACGTAACGGCTCATTTTGACAATTCAGCAAACAACAAAGCCAATCCCAATCCACAAGCCGAAGTCCGCTATGGCGATCAAAGCTGGGAAGAAATGATGATTGGATTTTTTGAAGTTTCCATTCCCGCCGGCATGGACCCAGTGAAAGTGATGCGGCCCGAACGCAAACCAAAACCGGCTGAGGACTAAACTTCGTGCGCCTGAGTAGCGTCATCATTCTTGCGGTTAGTTCTCTTTACTCTGCTTTGGCGCACGACGTAATCACAACCAAGCTTACCTGGACTCGTGAAATCTCCCGCATCGTTCGCAAGAACTGCGCCAGTTGTCATCGCGAAGGCGGCACTGCTCCCATGAGTCTTGCCACTTACGAGGAGACCCGACCCTGGGCCGTGGCGATTCGCGAAGAGGTGCTGGCCCGCCGCATGCCTCCTTGGCCAGCGGTGCAAGGCTACGGAAGTTTTCAGCATGAACTAGCGCTGTCCGGCCAGGAAATTTCCAACTTGGCGAATTGGGTGGAAGGCGGAGCCCCCGAAGGCGAGCCGCAATATCTGCCATCCCATGCCCACTCTGAAACTCCAGCAAAATCACCTGCGATCTCAGGCCGCCCAAGGGCTATCGGTGACGGATTCCGATTGCTACAAGCCTCGCGCATTACCGCCATCCAATTTGTGCCGCAGGATCGTCAAGTGAAGCTTCGCGCAGTGTTGCCCAATGGTGCTGTGGAGCCGTTAATCTGGCTGCAGCCCAACAAAGCTGGCAAGCGGACAACGCTGCTTTATCAAACCCCTTTGCTGCTGCCTGCGGGCACGATCTTTGAAACGGAACCAGCCAAAGCCGGCACGTTTGCTCTTATCCTAAATCCACCACAGGCACGTTGAACGCAACCGTATTCACCACCTGCTTGTTCTGGAACTGCACCCAAACTCGATGCACTCCTGCTCGCGGAAAAATCACGTTGAATTGGATTTGCGTTCCCGGCTCTGGAAACTCGGGATGGCCGTGGATCAAGTCGATCAGGTCACCACTGGCTGCCAGTAGATGTCCCCAGGCTCCTAAATAAGGCTCCAAGCCTTCGTGTGGACTAATACGGAAAAATAGCAGCGTTTTCTTTCCAGCAATCGGTTGCGGTGGTTCGGTAACCAGTTCCACTCGCAGATTCGCACCTTGCTTAGGCTGCATCTCCGCTATAAGCGGTTTAGCAGGTTTGCGTTCTCCAGCCACATGGAACGATCGCGATACTAACTGCGGTGTGCCGTCCTTCGGATAAAAATCAGCCAACATCCGATACTCGCCGGGTTGCCTAAAGGTGTAGCGCAATTGGAACGTTCCATCAGCTTTGGGCTGCGGATGTTCATGCGCAAACGAAGCCAAGTCGCTGCTGATCAAGAAAAGATGAAACAGCTTTTCATGCACTTCCTGAAATTCACGAACACGCCCACGCTTCTTAGGATCGGTCACTTCCAGGTTCAACAACACTTCCACGCCAGGGCGGGGAACAGCCGGTTCAAACCAAAACTTAACCGGATATTCAATCGGTTCCGGCAGCCCGGCTTCCAGACGCATTCCGCAGCGCGGGCATTTCCCCGGACCCTTTGAGCGCACATCAGGATCCATCGGGCAAATGAAATCAACAGGCACTTCCTGAGCTCGCGCCATTGCGCCAAGAGTAAGAAGTGCCAATTCACGCCGCGTCAGCATTATGGTTCAAAGGGCCATTGCGCTGTTGTGGAATAGCCGCCATCGCAATAAATGGTTTGCCCAGTAATGTAGTCCGACGCTGGCGCACTCAGGAATACAGCCAGCCCAGCCAGATCCTCAGGCGTGCCCAATCGTGGATTCGATTGTGTGCCAGTTAGCCAATCTTTCATATGACCAGCTTTCCACATTTCCCGATTCAAATCGGTAACAATGAAGCCCGGCGCAATGCAATTTACTTGTATGTTATGGCGTCCCCATTCCGCAGCCAGGGCGCGTGTTAAACCTGCAATGCCCGATTTCGTCATGGCATAAACGGTCAGGTAAGGAAGCCCAAGCCCGGAAGTAAGACTGCCGATATTGATGATCTTGCCACCATGGCCAGCCTCCACCATACCCTGGCCAATCTGCTGAGTAAGTTCAAACAGACCGTGCAGATTGGTAGTCATAATGCGTTCATATTCTTCTTTCGAATATTGCGCCATATGTTTGCGGACATTGGTGCCGCTTACGTTAATCAGGATGTCAACCTTACCGCGCAGCGCTTTTGAAGCAGCTTCAATGGAAGAAGGATCCGCTACATCCAATTGCTGCGAAGAGGCTTGATACCCCGCCGCACGCAATGCTGCCGCTTCTTCTTTGAGCTTGTCAACAGAGCGTGCCGCCAGAATTGTATTGGCTCCGGCGGCGGCAATTTCTTTGGCGATCGCTAATCCGATACCGCGGCTGGCTCCAGCAATCAGAGCTGTTTTGCCAGAAAGTGAAAATAGGCTTTGAATGGACATTCGTCCTTCAGTTTAACAATGCTCAGCGGCTACCGTTTCAAGAGAAATTGCAAAATTTCCTGCATCAACCTTGGACCCTGATCGGTATCGAACATAAACTGCGCATGGGCTGAACCCTCCAGGATCACCATTTTCTTAGGACCCGGGGCAGCTTTGTAGGCCGCCAAAATCTTTGGTAACCGCAGTCCTTCTGAATTCTTGTCGTCGCGGCTCAGGATAAACAGCTTCTTCCCTTTTAAGAAGGTCGGGAAATTTCCACCTTGTGATGCCAGCAAGATAAGCTTGTCGATCTCCCCCGGATTGGCCGCAACAACAGCATCACCGGCCGCATCGCCTCCATAGCTGCCACCTACAACGGCAACTGACTTGGCACCGTTTGAACGCAAATATCGAACCGCTGCAAGCACATCAGGATGGTCTTCCCGAAAGTCGATTGCCAACACCTGAAATCCTTGCTGCGTAAGCGTGTCCGCTTGCTTCTTCCAACTGCCTTTATTGAAGCGGCCGCCGTGAACCAGCACCACTCCTTTGCTGCCAGCAACACCATACTGATCGGCGCGCATAGTGTGTCCGTCCGGCATGGGAATGGTGACGCTTTGCTGGGCGAAAGTGGCTCCTGCATGGAGAAGCATCAAAATGATCGATGTGGTCATAGATAGTGCTCCGATTTCGATTGTACTTCTTTGCTTGGCTTTCGCGACATAGTTCAAAGCCTATGAAGAAGGTTTCTCTAATCACAGACGGATCTTGCCTGGGCAATCCTGGTCCTGGCGGATGGGCGTGCATCCTGCGCTTCGGTTCGGTCCAGAAGGAACTCTTCGGGTACGATCGGAATACAACCAATAATCGAATGGAGATGATGGCCGCCATTCAAGGGTTACTGGCGTTCAAGGAACCCTGCCAAGTGCAAATCACGAGCGATTCCCAATATCTCATTGATGGAATCACAAAGGGATTGGTGAATTGGAAGCGCCGCCATTGGTGGAAAAAGCACAGCCCTATTCGCAATGTTGATCTTTGGATGGAATTGGATGAGTTGGTTGCGATCCACCAAACCACCATGCTTTGGACCAAAGGTCATGCCGGCCATGGAGACAACAACCGCTGCGATTTTCTTGCTCAAAATGCCGCTATGACGCAATCCAGTTCCTGGCCCACGTTACCCCATGCGCCGCTTCGGCTGAACCTTGGCCGCGATTTCATTCCCCCGAAGCCGCAGTTGGGACTGTTCAGCGCTTTCGATGAGGACGAAGAAGATGAAGACAACGAAACTGATTAAGATTTCCGGGAACTTTTTCAGAGTGTCAGGTGTCCTAGCATCTAACTAGCCGACACAGGAGGAGCAATCATGCTGGAACTTCGCAATGTCTCAAAACGATTCAGCGGAATTGTGGCCGTTGATAATGTGAGTTTTTCGGCACCCGCCGGCGAAGTCACCGGATACCTTGGCCCGAACGGCTCGGGCAAATCCACCACCATGAAGATGATCACAGGCTTGCTGGAAGCAACATCCGGTAAGATTTTCTTCAACGGAGAACCTATTGAAAATGACCTGACTGCGTACAAACATCGGATGGGCTATGTGCCCGAAGAGCCACATCTGTATTCACACTTGAGTGGCTTGGAATATCTGGTGATGGTGGGGCAACTCCGCAATTTGCCGGACAAGGCTACAGCCGATCGTATCGATGGATTGCTGCAATTGTTTTCCCTCCATGGGGACCGCCACGCGCCGATTTCCGCCTACTCGAAAGGGATGCGTCAAAAGGTCCTACTCTCTGCTGCGCTGTTGCATAACCCAGACCTTCTGCTGCTTGACGAACCATTTTCCGGGCTCGACGTTGGCACCGGGCTGGTCTTAAGGAGCCTCATTCAGGAGTTGGCTACAAGGGGAAAAGTTGTTCTGTTCAGTTCGCATGAACTCGAAACGGTGGAACGAGTTTGCAGCCATGTGGTGATTCTCCACAAGGGCAAAATTGTTGCTGACGATTCCATTCAGAGTTTGCGAACTTTGATGAAGGTCCCCACGTTGGAAGCTATTTTCCAGCAACTGGCTATTGAGCAGGATACCGCCGCCATTTCCCGGCAGATCGCGGATTTGGTTGGGGCCTAGTCTATGAACAGGAAACAGTTTCTTGTGCTCTACCGGCAATTTCTGTTTCGAATCGTTGATTTGGAAGTACTCTCACCGCAGGCGCAAGGCGATGCTCATAAACTTCTCGGCCAGTTTGCAGGGTTGCTTATTTTCGTCAGCGGTGTATTGTCACTCCCGGCTATCTTCGGAAAATCGAGTGTTCAATCCGCTGCAGGATTTGTGGCTACAATGATCACGCAACACTTTCTGATCGCCACCACAATGCTGGTGGTTGGCTTGTTCGCCGTCCTAAGCTGGGACACTACGTTTCCAGATCGGCGGGATGTGATGGTGCTGGCACCCCTTCCAATAAAGGCGCGAACAATGTTTCTGGCCAAGGTGGCGGCGGTGGGCAGTTCCTTGGGCCTAACGGTTGCTCTGCTCCATTGTCTGATGGGCTTATTCTGGCCGCTGGTATTTTACGCGCGCTCAGCCGCTGTAGTTCTTCCCGCCCTAAGCTTCGATCCGGCTGCGGCTCCTGTTGCGTTGAAAGACCTGCAATCCGTGATGGATCGTGATTTGCGCCAAGTTTTAACGAATGGAAGTTTGGCACCCGGCACAGGTGCAGGTATAACAATCGGCGTTTGGAAAAAAGGCGAACGACGAGTATTTTCCTATGGGGATGCCAAGCCAGATTCTCTCTTTGAAATTGGTTCCATTTCGAAGACCTTTACGGGATTGATGCTGGCGCGCATGGTAGCAGAAGGGAAGGTGCGCCTGGACGAACCCGTTCGAGAATTGCTGCCAGCAGGAACAGTTTCTAAGCCCGTAGGCAAGGAAATTACGCTGCTGGACTTGGCAACTCATCACTCCGGATTACCATCGATTCCCCAGAACTTTCATCCTGCGGACCGTTCCAACCCATACGCAGACTATGGGCGAAATGATCTCTACGCTTTCCTGGCAAGCAATGGTGTGGGGAAACCGGACGACGCCACTTTTCGTTACAGCAATCTTGGACTGGGGTTGCTGGGGCAAGCTTTGGCGGATCGTGCAGGGCGAAGTTACGAGGATCAATTGCGGGAGGAAGTCACCGGCCCGCTTGGAATGAAGGATACCGTGGTGAAACTTTCGCCAGAACATCAAGTTCGATTCCTGCAGGGCTATGACGATAAGCACCAACCCGTCCATGCGTGGGACATTGATGCGCTGGCTGGTGCTGGAGCCATTCGTTCCACCGCCGATGACATGATCACGTATCTGGAAGCCAAACCTTCACCCGGAACGGAATGCTGCCTTGGCTGGCGCGTTTGCCGGGTCGCACCGTCTTCAGGCGAACGCAGCAGGTGGACAACAAATCGCCCTGGCTTGGATGTACAACTCCGAACAGGAAAGCTACAGCCATGGCGGAGCAACGGCAGGCTTCAATAGCTTCGCCTCCTTCCAACCGCGTGAAGATCTCGCCGTGGTTGTTCTAACCAACAGCGGTCCAAACATGCTGCTTGCCGCAGAGATGATCAATGAACACATTCGCCAGAGGCTAATTGGTGAGCCGGCCATCTTACTGGATTCTGTATTGGTTCCGGCTCGCAGCGGATTGCTGGGCCTGCTTTCTTCCTTCGGCGCCTATTGGTTTACGATGCTGTCTGCCGGCGTTTTCGTGTATGGAGGATTACTGGGCGTGCAGGGCCTAGCCGCTCAACTTCTGTCCCGTCGATTGTTCTTGCACGTTTCAGGATACTTGCAAACCGGAGCTTTTTGCTTGATTGTCTGCATGTACTTTTTGCAACCGGGCTTTGGCGGGCTGGACGATCTTACCAAGGGATCAATTTGGAACACCATTCACTGGTTACCGTCGTACTGGTTTCTGGCGTTGTACCAGCAACTGAATGGAACCATGCATCCGGCGCTGGAGCCTCTGGCGTGGCGCGCCTGGCTTGGTTTGGCGGTGGTTTCTGTGTGGGACTTCCTTGGCATATGCGCTGTCCTACTGGCGGACGATCCGTAAAATTGTGGAAGAACCAGATATTGTGGCGGGCTCACGAAGGTTGAATTGGTTGCCCCTATTTGGCGGCTCGGTTCAGACTGCGATTGTGCAATTCAGTATCCGCACTCTTGCCCGCAGCCGGCAGCATCGCATGATCCTTGCATTCTATTTGGGCATCGGCCTGGCGTTCACAAGTCTGTTGCTGAAAGATCCAACAACCAAGCGGCAGTTTGAGAACAGCGCGGCAAGCAATCCATGGCGTGAAGTAAGTTTCGCTCTTTGGATGGCCAGCGTAATGATGATGGTGTTGGCCATGATTGGAACGCGAGTGGTGTTCGCTTTACCCCTTGATCTGCGAGCCAACTGGATCTTCCGCATCACTGGTGTAGAGTACGGACGTGAAAGTTTAGCCGCTAGCCGCCGGGCCATGGTGGTGCTTGCAGTGTTACCGGTTTGGCTCGCGGAAGCTTTGGTATGTGGGGGACTTTGGCCCGCATGGCAGACGGCAGTCCATCTGGTGGCACTCGGGCTGCTGGGCATGATTGTCGCAGAACTTTGCTTAATCCGATTTCGAAAAATTCCATTCGCCTGTTCTTACTTACCTGGAAAGTCGCCCATCAACATGGTTGTTCTGGGCGCCATGGGCTTGGTCCATGCAACGTTCCAAGCAGTGCGCCTGGAACAGCAGGCTGTACGCCAAGTGCAAACGGCGGCCGTAATGGTGACAGCGTTGGTTGTGCTTTGGATCATCATCAGACTTGTTGCTAGTAGACTGGCCAAAGGTGGGGAGCAGGAATTGCGCTTCGATGACGAATTGGCCCCAGTAGTGCAAGGCCTGGGCTTGACTCGCGACGGGGTAGTGGCGATGGAGCCTAACTCTACTTCCGTTTAAGGCAATCTGCGATCTGATCGAAGTTGTTGCACAACGTTGAAAGCGGCATTGGAACGACTGAATCAAGAACCATCTTATGACGTGCCGGGTATTCCGTCGAGTTTTTCGCTTAGGCTAAAGGGACATGAGATTGACTTAACTCATCGCAAATTCGGGCCGGACTCAGGCGCTTTCGAGCAGTTCGAAGTGCGAAGGCTCCGGTATCGCGTCGCCGTCGTCCCGCATCGCAGTGAGGTGCATTTCCATAGCCTTTGCCATGCGCTGCCTGGTTTCTTCCAAAGTGCGGCCAGTCGCCGCACAGCCCGGGAGGTCGGGAGCATACGCGCCATAACCTGTGCTGGATTTTTCGAAAAGAACCAAAAATTTGTTCATGAAATACCCGCCTGCTTCATTATAGACTTCAGAGTTCCCGGCGGCATCTCGTCGGACTCATGGCCTGCACGGTTACCTTTCTGGCTTTCGTGGATGGACAAACTGCCGGTGGCTACCCCTCTGATTTCTCAGCGCCCAGCCGTCACTTCGCAACTCTCGAAGAACGTCGCGGACCTTCACGGCTTTCCCAGCAGCGCCGGCCAGTTCACGACCACTTCAAGCGGCTGCGATCCGCCCACCGGCGTTAGCACCAGGAACCGCTTGCCGTCCGGCGCAACCGCGTAGGGTTGAAAGCCTCCCGCAGGCACAGCGAACAACTCGCGGGGCGTGGACGGGGTTACCGAATCCCTACCCAGCTTCAAACCCACCGCCATCAGCTTGCCATCCGCCGACACATAGTACAACTCCCGCCCGTCTGGACTCCATTCGGGATTGCCGCCGCCGCCCGTCGAGATCGGGAACTTGTCCTGAGGCTCCGGGAACGCTTGCACGTACACCTCATCTCGCCCCGATTCGTCCGACATGTATGCCACCCAGCGCGGGCCCAGCTCAGGACGAAGCTCCGGCGAGAATCGTCCGCCAAATTCATTGAAGTGCGTGCGCAGATACGGACGAGCCCCAGCCTCTCGCTTGCCGTCCGGCGTCACTGGCAGCACCCACAGGTCCCGTTGCGTGTCCGGCGCGATTTCGGTGAACAGCACCAGCCGTCCGTCGCGCGACCAATCCGTGGGCCACTGGACCTTGGCCGACTCAGTCATCCGCTGCTCGGTTCCCGCCCCGCTTGCCTCCTTGCGGTACAGGTTGTTCGGGACGCCCGCCCGGAACATAACCTGTCTGCCGTCCGGCGACCAGACAGGGAAAGCCGCAAATCCCGGTAGGAATGTGAACCGGCTCCAGGCATCCCGCTCCACATCCACCATCCACAGGTCGCGGCCACTGCCGGACTCCCCTCGCCCAACCGCAACGCGGCGTCCATCGGGCGACATCCGGAACGAAGCGTAGGTACCCGGCTCGCCCAGTGTGTCGCTCAATGTGTGTTTGGCTGAACCCTCGGTCTTGCCCGCATGGTCCACCCACCTCAACTGCCCGCCGCCCGGACGGCCATGCACCAGCAGTCCGCTCGACCTGGCCACAGCAGCCATTCCACCGAACGAACTCGTGCCCACCGGATACACCGCCCTCGGCTCTCCCGAAAGCTTGAGCCGCTCCGGGTCGAACTGCTGGGCCACCAGCGTGGAGCCGCGCAGCCAGAACAGGTGGCCCCCAGCGTACACTCCTTGACCGCTCCCGGACACTAGACGGACCCGCTCCCGAGGGTTGAGCAATGAGATCGCGTAGATCCCTGCCTGTTCCGGCTTGCCCGTCGTATGGAACAGAATCCGCCCGCCGGGCAGCACTTGTGGCCATAGATGGCCAGTCTGGGCATCTGGCGTGGTCAGCGGCTCGGGTGTGCCTCCAGATGCAGGTACGCGACGGAGTCCCGACGGGCCCATTCCGAACACGATTGTGCCGTCCGGGGTCCAGTCGCCGCCGCCGTAGATGTTTGTCGTATCGCAGATGGCGATGGGAGAACCGCCGGCGGCGTCCACTCGCCACAGCTTGTTGGAAGCCCAGTATGCGAGGGAACGGCCGTCAGGCGACCACAAGGGGAATTGCGCGCCTTGGGTGCCGGCCAACAGCCGCGCCGCCGTGACATCCATGGGACGCACCCAAAGACCGCGCTTGCTCGGTGCCTTTGCAACAAAAGCGAGGGTCCGGCCGTCGGGCGAGATGGCGAAGCCACGCTCAAGTTCGAACTGGCCGCCTTCGGGTGGGCTGATTTGGAACCGAAACGCCTGCTCCGGCGCGGACACTTGCCGGGATCCCCTCATCGCCCAACCGACCACCGAGCCGAGAATAACCGCAGCGGCTACCGCGAAAGCCCAGGGCCAACGGCTTGCTTTTGCGGATACCGTCTCCACCGGCGGGGTGCGAAGCTCAATCACCACATCGCGCATCGTCTGCCAGCGGTCCTCGGGGTCCTTCGCCAAGCACCGCCGTACCAGGCGCTCCAGCTACGATGGAGTAAACGGCTTTACCGCCATAGGAGGAGGATCGGTAGCGAGGATCGCACCCACAAGGCTTTGGTAGTTCTTCCCCTGAAAAGCCTTCTGCCCGCTGATCATCTCATAGAGCACCGCGCCGAAGGCCCAAATATCAGCACGACCATCAACCTCCGCTCCACTGAATTGTTCCGGAGCCATGTACTGCGGAGTGCCCAGAACGGTGCCCTCAGTGGTGAGCCCCGCCACGATCGTCGAATCACCTGGACCAATCTTCGCCGATGTTCCCGACTTCGCCAAACCGAAATCCAGCACCTTCACGCCGTCGCGAGTCAGCATGATATTCTGCGGCTTGACGTCGCGATGCGTGACTCCAGCACGATGCGCACGGTCCAGGGCATCGGCAATTTGTGTGGCCATCTTCAGCGCCTGATCAATCGGGATCGCCCCCTTCTCGATGCGCGCAGCCAGCGTCTCGCCTTCGATCATCTCCATCACCATGTAGCCCGGCCCGATATCATGCAAAGTGCAAATATTGGGATGATTCAACGACGCCACGGCCCGAGCTTCGCGTTCAAACCGCGCCCGCAGATCCTCACGCTTGGCAATATGTTCAGGCAGGACTTTGATGGCGACCGTACGATCAAGCCGCGTGTCGCGGGCTTTATACACTTCACCCATGCCGCCCACGCCAATGGCAGAGACGATTTCGTAAGGCCCAAGTTTTTCGCCGGGAGAAAGTGGCATAGAACGAATCAGTTCAGTTTAGCCAATTGAGGAGCGACTTGGCCTGCTCATGAACAAGCCTGTCTATCCGAGCTGCATGATTTGCCGCAGAACCTCTTCCAACATACGAATTCTTCTTGCGTAACCACGCCCAGCCGTCCGCGAAGCCGTTCCTTGGCCACTGGTCGGATTTGGTCGCCTACCCCTACGGCGGGGCGCCATCGCAGGTAATTGCTATTTGCTATCAAGATCGGCGGGCTTGGCTTCGGCGAACTCGACAGTGGCACAACGATCGGGCCGTGTCTTGTGAATCTCCGAACCGAGGGTGGGATCGAGGGAAACCCACCAGATCTCACCACGCTCCGGTATTATTTCCACGGCTCCGCCATTGCGTCGTGGAACCCGTCGAATTCCTTCTCGATTTCGGCGACATCTAAATCCAGGTTTGCAGCCTCGCAGGCCCGGATCAACTGCAGGTCGCATGCTGCCAGTTGGGCGGCAAGAGCTTCGCTCACGAACCGCGAGCGCTCGCGCGACGGAACTCTGCGCAGGAACTGCACAGCCAAAGGCTCAGGTACACTGAAAGTCATCTTCCGTATCGCCATAAGATCAGAATACCAGAACTCCATAATGCTCCGTTGGACGATTTCGTCAGGCCAGAGTTTTTCACCTGGGGTTAGTTAGCGGCATGGAAGTGGTACTGATTAGTCTAAACGAAATCAGGCGGCTTCCATCTTGCGAACCGTTTTCGAGATCTCCTCACCGAATGTCCGACGGGCGACGCGCAGATCGTACTCCCATTGCAGGTTTAACCACGTTTCAGGCATAACGCCGAAGTACGTTCCCAGCCGTGGCGCCGTGTCTGCGGTAATACCTCGCGCGCCGTGGACGATGGCGTAAATCCCATTGGGTGGAACATGTAACTCACGCGAGAGCCTGTTGATGCTGATGGCCAGCGGCTTCATAAACTCTTCAGCCAGGATCTCGCCTGGGTGGATAGGATCCAGCAGTTTAGTTTTTCCGCATAACTCCCTCAGTGATAGTCCACAATCTCCACGTCATGCGCCTCGCCGTCCCGCCAAACGAAGCAAATTCGCCATTGGTCGTTGATCCGAATACTGTGGTGACCAACTCGATTCCCTTAAGCGCCTCCAGACGGTTGCCTGGCGGCATGCGAAAACTCCAGCCGTTTGGCAGCGTGAAGATAGATCAGCTTGCGCCGACCCGCGCGTTCAATCGCCTGACAGCGTTCATTCCGGCGAAGTTCCCTTCTTCAACAGCGCCGGCCAGTTGACGGTCACTTCTAGCGGCTGCGATCCGCCCGCCGGCTTCAGCACCAGGAACCCCTTCCCGTCCGGCGTCACCGCGTAGGGTTGAATACCCGCCAAACCCGCAGACACTGCGAACAACTCAAGCGGCGTGGACGGAACCACCGAATCCGCTCTCAGATTCAACCCCACTGCCATCAGCTTGCTATCCAACGACAGGTAGTACAACTCCCTGCCGTCTGCACTCCATTCTGGATAGTTGCCGCCACCCGTCGAGATCTGGAACTTACCCCTTGGCTCCGGGAACGCCTGCACGTAGACCTCGTTCCGGCCCGACTCGTCCGACGTGTACGCCACCCAGCGCGGACCCAGTTTAGGATGAAGATCCGGTGAGAATCTTCCCCCGTCTTCATTGAAGCGCGAACGCAGATACGGACGAGCTCCTACTCCGGCCTCGGGCTTGCCATCCGGCGTCACTGGCAGCACCCAAAGATCTTTCGCTGTATCTGGCGCCACCTCGCCGTACAGCACCAGCCGCCCGTCGCTGGACCAGTCGGTGGGCCACTGCCGGTTGGCCGACTCGGTCACCCGCTGCTCGGTTCCCGCTCCGCTCGCCTCCTTGCGGTACAAGTTCGTCGGCGAGCCCGTGCGGAACATCACCTGCCTGCTGTCCGGCGACCAGACCGGGAACCAAGCCGATCCCGGCAGGAAGGTGAATCGGCTCCCGGCATCCCGCTCCACATCCAGCATCCACAGGTCGCGTCCACTGCCCGACGCCCGGCTGGCTGCAACCCGCCGTCCATCGGGCGACACTCGGAATGTACGGTAGTCGCCCGGCTCACCCATTGTGCTTTTGGCCGAACCTGTATCCTTGCCCTCGTGGTCCAGCCAACTCAACTGCGCGCCGCCCGTCCGAGCATGCACAAGCAGGCCGTTGGATGAGGCCGCCGCAAATATCCCGCCAGACCCGCCCTTGCCCACCGGATCGGCTACAGGCCTTGGCTCCCCGGAGAGCTTGAGCCGCTCTGGATCGAACGGCTGGACAACTAGCATGGAGCCGCGCAGCCAAAGCAGGTGGCCAGCCGCGTACACTCCGCTGCTGCTCGTGGCCACAAGGCGAACCCGTTCTTTCGGGTTGGTCGGTGCAATCGCGTAGATCCCAGCCTGTTCCGGCATACCTGTCACGTAGAACAGAATCCGACCGCCGGGCAGCACTTGTGGCCAGTGATGGAAAGTCTCGCCCAGGCTGGCATCGACCGCGGTAAGTGACTCGGATGTGCCTCCAGAGGCGGGTACGCGGCGGAGTCCCGATGACGTCCCAATCACTATGGTGCCGTCTGCGGACCAGTCGCCGCCGATGAAACCAGAGACATCGCAGATCGCGATGGGCGAGCCGCCTGCGGCGTCCACCCGCCAGAGCTTGTATGCGGCGTAGTATGCCAGGGATCGGCCGTCGGGCGACCAGAAGGGGAGGTACGCGTCTTGGGTACCAGGCAGCAGGCGAGCCGCAGTGCCATCCATGGGGCGCACCCAGAGTCCGCTCTTGCCCGGGGCCGTGGCAACGAAGGCCAGTGTCCGGCCGTCTGGGGAGATGGCGAAGCCGTTGGCAAATTCGAACTGGCCGCCTTCGGGCGGGCTGATTTGGAACCGATAAGCTTGGTCCGAAGTTGGCGACTGCCGGGTTTGCGATATCGTCCAGCCGATCAGCGCGCCGACGACAAGCGTTGCCGCCGCGATAGCCCAGGGCCAACGGCTACCTTTTACGGATACCGCCTCCACCGGGGGCGTGCGAAGCTCAATCACCACATCGCGCATGGTCTGCCAGCGGTCCTCAGGATCTTTCGCTAAGCAGCGGCGCACTAATCGCTCGAGCCACGATGGCGTGAACCGCTGCACCGCCATCGGAGGAGGATCAGTAGCGAGGATCGCCCCAATCAGGCTTTGATAGTTCTTCCCCTCGAAAGCCTTCTGCCCAGTGATCATCTCGTAAAGCACCGCGCCGAATGCCCAAATATCGGCCCGAGCATCTGCCTCTGCGCCACTGAATTGTTCGGGTGCCATGTACTGTGGAGTGCCCAGTACAGTGCCCTCAGTAGTGAGCCCCGCCACCATCGTCGCATCGTCTGGCCCGATCTTCGCTGTTGCGCCCGACTTAGCCAAGCCGAAGTCAAGCACCTTCACCCCGTCGCGGGTGAGCATGATGTTCTGCGGCTTCACATCGCGATGCGTAACTCCCGCCCGGTGCGCACGGTCCAGGGCATCGGCGATTTGAACAGCCAGCTTCAGCACCTGATCAATCGGGATCGCACCCTTCTCAATGCGCGCCGCTAGCGTCTCCCCTTCGATCAACTCCATGACCATGTAACCCGGCCCGATGTCATGCAAAGTACAAATATTCGGATGATTCAACGACGCCACCGCGCGGGCTTCACGTTCAAACCGCGCCCGTAGATCGTCACGCTTGGCGATGTGTTCAGGCAGGACCTTAATAGCCACAGTACGATCAAGCCGCGTGTCGCGGGCTTTGTACACCTCACCCATCCCGCCCGCGCCGATTGCAGAGACGATTTCGTAAGGACCGAGTTTTTCGCCTGGGGAAAGGGGCATGCCGGGGGTAGTAATTAGTCTACCCAAATCAAACAGACAACATTCCGCGCCATAATGTCGTAATGACAGATGCCTCCACTCAGTTGGTCAACATGGCCATGGCATACAGCCGAAGCCGCATCGTGTGTGCCGCCGCCAGACTAAAAGTTGCCGATGCCCTTGGTGACACTGAGCGCACAATCGAGAGCTTGGCAAGCGAGTGCGCTGCCCATGTCGGCGCTTTGCATCGCCTGCTGAGGGCCATGGCAAGTATTGGGATTGTTGCCGAAACCATTCCCGGCACCTTTGCACTAACACCCCTGGGCCAATCGTTGCGAAGTGACGCGCCAAACTCAGCCTGGCACGGCGTCATCTTCTGGGCCGACCTGCTGGCAGACAATTGGGCTCACCTTACCGAATGCGTTCGCACCGGGGAAACAGCAGCTTCCATTATGCAGCGCGACGGCATAGCTTCGCGCTGGTCACAGTATCCCGATGCCGGCGCGGTATTCCGCGCAGTAATGGGCACCGCACCAGCCGAAAAATATGGGGCGATTGCCGACAGCATCGATGTAACAAGCTCCCACTGTGTGGCCGACCTTGGCGGCGGTGGGGGCGGTCTCATCGTAGCAATTCTCAACAAACACCCGCACCTTCGTGGAATTCTGGTTGATCACCCAGCATCCATTGAATCAGCTACACCGCGCATCACAAAGGAGGGCCTACAGGCAAGGTGCCAGTTGATTGCTTCTGACATTTTGCAAGAAGTCCCAACCGGTGCCGATACTCTAATTCTGAAGCATGTCCTTCACGGCTATGAAGACGCGAAGGCCATCCGCATCCTTCAAAACTGCGTGATCGCCTTACCAGCAAACGGCCGCATTCTGGTGGTTGAGTTTTCGCTACCAGCGGTTGTCGATCACGTTGATCCAGACCTCGAATTACGATTGATGAGTGATCTGAATATGCTTGCAGTCACCGGTGGAAAAGAGCGAACCGAGGCAGAGTGGCATGCCTTGTTACAACAGGCAGGGCTGCATCAAATTCATTTGATCCCCGTTCCCGGCGATTCGGTGTCAATCATCGAAGGGCGGAAATCATAGTTGTCACTTTTGTTCCAAGGCCAGCAGCCACTCCTTCCGATGGACCCCGCACCCGTACCCGCGCAACGCACCGTCACTGCCAATCACCCGGTGGCAAGGCACAACAATCGACAGTGGATTTCGCCCATTGCTGGAACCCACTGCCCGCACGGCTTTCGGATTGCCGATGTGAGCCGCCAAACCTCCATAACTCCACGTTTCCCCACGTTTGATTTCGCGCAGAGCCTTCCAAACAATTTGTTGGAATTGCGTGCCGCCAGGGTCGAATGGAAGGCCGTTGAAGTCATCCGGCTTCCCCGCGAAATAATTCTTCAGCCGACCCATTAATCCGAAAGTCTCACCACGCGAAGTCTCTTCCAATGCTCCAAAACGGATTTCCAACTTCTTCCAAACAGCGTCCCAGCGATCCTCGAAATTCACTGCGCAAATCCCGGCTGATGTTGTAGCCGCTCGAAGCTCTCCAATAGGGGTATCAATTTTCTCAACAGTGATTTTCATATGGAATATCCTTTCATCCAAAGGTGCATGACAGCATACGCGCGCCATGGCCGCCATGCTTCGGCACGTTGTTCCAGCTTTTTAGGATCCTTCAATTCCATCGCTTTCATCAACCCCAGGTCACTGGCTGGAAACGCATCGGGCTCACCCAATGCGCGCATTGCAATGTAGTGCGCAGTCCATGGGCCAATGCCGGGGAGAGCAATCATAGTCTCCACCGCATGATCCAGGTTTTGCGTTTCACCAAGGAAGTTCGGGAAATCCGCGAACTGCTGAGCAATGCCGCGCAATGTTTCCGCCCGTTTTGAAGGCACTCCAATGGAAGCAAGGTCGGCATCCACTAACGTAGCCGGTTCAGGAAACAAGCCGGGCTTTCCCCACTTGGCTGCTAGTCTTCCAGTAAGCGTGCTGGCACCCGCCACGGTTACTTGTTGTCCCAGGATCGCCCTGATGGCCAACTCAAATTCATCGAAAGCACCGGGCACCCGCAGGCCTGGATGGATTTCAATCAACGGACGAAGAACAGGGTCTTTACTAAGATCGGTGGCAATGCGCGTTGGTTCCGCATCCAGGTCGAATAACCGGCGCACCTTGGTAACCACGGCTTGCAGAGCAGAAGGATCCACCCGCGTCAGCCGTAATTCGAGGCACCGTTTTTCTGGGCGATGGCGAACTTCCAAGGTGCCGTGGCCATCCATAGTTGGAAAATTGCGTCGATAACAATCCGGCGAAATTGTTTCCACGCTGGTGATAGCGCGCGGAGTAAGAAAGCCAATCACCCCGGTCCACGAATAGGGCTCCGCATAAGGCAGGCGGAGGGTTAGCCAATCGTCATCGGGAATTTCCTTGCGCGACTTCCGATGTTCGGAAGGCGATTTTCCCAGCGCAAATTTCAAAGCATCGTTGAATCGGCGGATGCTCCTGAACCCAGCATGGTATGCGATTTCGCCTAACGGCAACGCAGTTTCTTCAATCAGTTTGCGTGCAAAGTGCAGCCGTTCCACATGCGCAATAGCTTGTGGCGAAGCTCCCAGTTCTTCCTGAAACAAGCGCCGCAAATGACGATCCCCAATCCCGAGCTTATCTACCGACAGCCGCCGTTCAGAAATCAACCGCAGCGCACGGCGCACCGTGGCCGAGGTACCCAACCACGCTGGGGAGCCCGGAGCAGTGTCAGGCCGGCAGCGCTTGCAAGGCCGAAATCCGTTCGATTCAGCGGCCGCCGCGCAGGGATAGAAGC
>JAYUSZ010000369.1:0-50373 GCA_043755435.1 Bryobacterales bacterium
AGTCACGAGCACATGGGGCAAGCAATTGCATATGCCAGAATGATGGGAATCAAGCCTCCCTGGTCCAATTCCGAATGACCGAAACGAAAAGGGATTGGCCGCGGATGAACGCGAATGAACGCGGATAAGAAAAAACGAGAATTAGATGGCCAATTTAATCCAACACTTGGAAGCAGACAATTCCGTGCAGTTCCGCGCGTGATTCGTGGTACGGAGTTGAATTGCTGGGAAAACGGCCCGTTAGCATGTGAAGGCTAACGGGCCGTGGCTACATACATTAGCGTGATTGGTGTTGCGGAATTCAGCTGACGTGCCGTAGCTTCGTTACGCGGCCCACTTCAACCCATTCCACAATGTAGATGTCGCCCTTGTGATCGATGATGCCGCCGTGCGGGCACACAAACTGGCCGGGTATGAAGTTATCGCGGGTCTTGGTACGCAAAGCGCGGGCACTTGGTCCGCCATCGCCCAAATGGGCCAGCAATTGGTTCTTCTCATCGAACAGTGTGATGCGCGCTGCCAGATCAGGAATCAGCATTTTGCCCTTGCGAATGCTGAAGTGACACGGGGCATTGGTATTCCCGACAAAGTGGGAATGCTTGCCGTCCAAAGTGAAATACTGCAAGCGATTGTTGGAACGGTCGGCTACACAAACCATTGGAGTCTTCCCGCGTTCGTCAATAATGATTCCGTGTGGTGAATTCAACTGGCCGGGTTCTTTGCCCTTGCCGCCGCCGAAAGTGCGAATGAATTTGGCATCCTTCGTGTATTGATTAATGAAGCTGGATCCGTAGCCGTCACCAACATAGATATCGCCATTCGGCGCGATGGCCAAATTGGTAGGTGTGTACTTGATCTTCTTGCCGTCCTTATCTAACTTCTGATATTCAGGGGATTCGTCGGGATACCCAATCTCCCAAACCTTTTCACCCCTCAGGTCGGTCTTGGCAACAATGCTGCGCCTGGTGTCGCACATGTAGAGGAATTCCTGGCTTCCCTCTTTGCGAATATGCAGGCCGTGTGCGCCGCCCTTAAATTCTTTGAAGAAGGACCGGACAAACTTGCCCTTGCTATCGAACACCACCATTGCATCGTCACTCTTGCTGTTTTTATTCACGGTGTGGTGAATGTAGATGTGGCCTTGTGCATCTTCCACAACGCCATGGCAGTTTCCATAGGAAATCTCTGAAGGAAGTTCGCCCCAATCGTGAGTGACTTCGTACTTGTACTTGCCTTCACCGATGATTGGAAGGCTGGCTCCTGATTTGTTGTTGGCACCCATAATGTAGGGAGCACCCACGGTGCTGGCGGTGGCTGCTAAAAAGCCTCTGCGTGTAGTGTTCATATCTTTTGCTCCTTGGAAAAGGTCAATTCGAGTATATTACATTGCCATGATCTGAAAACCAGCGTCGACGTACAGGACGTTCCCTGTAACTCCGCGTCCCAGATTGCTGGCGAGGAAAACAGCGGAATCGCCAACTTCTGCCGGGTCGGTAACGCGCTTCAAAGGGGAATGGGTGGCGACCAGTTCCAGCATGGCTGAGAAATCTTTGATGCCTCTAGCGGAAGCAGTTTTGATGGGTCCGGCTGAGATGGCGTTGACGCGGATGTTGCTTGGGCCAAGATCGTACGCCAAGTAGCGAACGGATGCTTCAAGAGCTGCTTTGGCGACACCCATCACGTTGTAGTTGGGGCAGACGCGGGTGGAACCCAGGTAAGTGAGTGTCATGATGGATCCGCCGTTTGGCATCAGCGGTGCGACAGCATTGCAGACGGCGACGAAGGAATAGGAACTGACGTTTTGGGCAAGCAGGTAGCCATCGCGGGAGGTTTCAAGGAACGGCCGGCTGAGGTCCTCCTTGTTGGCAAAGGCGATGCTGTGGACGACCGTATCGAGAGTGATGTTATCGGCCTTCAGGGTTTCAATGAGGCTGGCGATTTCTGCGTCGGAGGTAACGTCGCAATTAACGATCTTGGTGGCACCCAACTCAGCGCCTAGTTCCGCTACAGTTTTTTGAAGCCGTTCACCCTGGTAAGTGAGGATGAGTTTCGCGCCTTCGCGGACCATAGCTTGGCCGATGGCGTAAGCGATGCTCCATTTGTTGGCGAGGCCCAGGATGAGGGCAGTTTTGCCTTCTAAGAGATTAGACATTGAATGTTTTATTTTACCCCGACCTTACCGAACGGTAGTAGGTTTGCCGCCATTTTCTTTGCTGCGTTGGGCGGCGTCCATGAATGCGAAAATCTCCATGGTTTCCACATTTGACACTGGAGGTACGCCTGTCTGGAAAAACGTGACAAGCTCTTTCAACATGGGTCCATAAGCATGCTTGTATTTCGGCGTGGCCACCATATCTTTTTCACGGAAGGCCATTCCGCCGTAATCGCCATAAGGTCGCAAAACATTCACGGTTCCCAAACGACCGTCCTTCCAGCGGCAGGTTACCACATCGTTGGCGGACACGGTGCGCGTAACTTCTTCGCAACCGGGGCCCATTACGGTGAACAACATTTCTACGGGATGAATTGCGTACCAAGCTAAATCCAGTTTGTGAGTGGATTCCAGAGGTCCTGGCCCCCACACAACTACCGTCTTATTGCTCGGCGATTTCAGAGCCGGCAAGATGTCAGCCCAGCGCAAACTGGATGCGGAAAACCAGGGAACGCCCGCGGCCTTTGCAATACGAGCAATCTCCTTGGCATCTTCGTAAGTTGCTGCCAGTGGCTTATCGATGAATACGGGCTTGCCACATTTCACTGCTTCCTGAAACTGCTCCAAATGCTTTCTACCATCTACGCTTTCAAGCAATATGCCATCTACCTTGCCGCAAAGCTGGCCGATCTTGCTGACAATTTCTACGTGGTACTTATCAACCAGTTCCTTGGCATATCCTTCCACGCGGCTGATGCTGGATTCAATATCGGGGCTGCCGCCTTTATAAGCCGCGACAACCTTCGCACCGGGGATATGGCCCGGTGCAACAGAATCGTTGAAGGCTTTGCTGAACACGCTAACGTGAGACGTGTCTGTTCCGATGATGCCCAAACGAATATCGGCCGCTGCACCAAAAGGTGCGGTTGTGACGCAGAATAGTAGAAGTACAATAGCTCGCATAAAGGGCATTGTATCCTGATCGAACAGCGCGTGGATCTTTCAACACCATTAATGTACTTAAAAGGCGTAGGGCCTCAGAGGGCCGCCATGCTCCAAACCAAGGGTTTGGAGACTGTGGCGGACCTGCTGTCCTATTCGCCCTTCCGTTATGAAGACCGCAGCAACTTGAAGCCGCTAAGGGAACTTGCGCCTGGTGAAATGGCAACTGTGATTGTGGAAGTTTCCAGCATGAAGCTGAAAGGCTTGCCTCGCATGGGTTTGCTGGAAGTGGAGTTTCGGGACGATACTAGCGGACGGCTGCGAGGCAAATGGTTTCATGGAGCCTATTTGCAAAATGTGCTGGTTCCAGGCTTGCGGGTAGCGCTCTACGGAAAAGTGGAGAGCGATTCCTATTCGCGTGACCTGTTGATGATGCATCCCGAATTTGAAGTTTTGAGTGAGGATGACGATGAGGGCGATAGCGCGCTGCACACTGGCCGCGTAGTTCCGATTTACGAAGCTGCCGGAAAAATTTCGGCCAAGCAATTTCGGGTACTGACGCGGCGTGTGCTGGATGGCTTGAAGCCTGTGGATGATCCTTTGCCGGAAAATATTCGTAAGCGGTTGAAGCTTCCACCGCTATGGACTGCGCTCAATACGATTCATTTTCCGGAGCAGTCTGAAGATCTGCGTTTGCTCAATTTGTTCCGAAGTCCATCACAAGTGCGAATGATCTTTGAGGAATTCTTTTGGCTTGAATGTGGATTGGCATTGAAGCGTGCCAAGGCGCAACAGATCAAGGGTCTGCAATTTGAATTGAACGACAAGGTGCGGGACAAGATCAAAGCGATGCTGCCGTTTAAGCCTACAGGGGCGCAAAAGAAGGTGTTGTCGGAAATTGCGGCTGATCTTTCCTCTGGTCATCCGATGAACCGTTTGCTGCAGGGTGATGTGGGGAGCGGGAAAACGCTGGTGGCTGCTGAAGCGGCTATCATTGCCATTGAAAACGGCTATCAGGTGGCAGTGTTGGCACCGACGGAAATTCTGGCTCAGCAGCATTATTTCTATTTCAAAAGCCTGTTTCAGCGCATTGGGTATCCGGTGGTGTCACTGACAGGGTCCATGTCAGAGCGTGAAAAAAGTCAGGTACGCAAAATTGTTGCGGCTGGTCTGGTGAAGGTTGTAATTGGTACGCACGCCATTCTGGAACAGGACGTAGAGTTCCAGCGTTTGGGGTTGGCCATAGTGGATGAACAGCACCGGTTCGGAGTGATGCAGCGCCTGAAGCTGATGGAAAAAGGCTTGCAGCCACACGTTTTGACGATGACTGCCACGCCGATTCCTCGTACCCTTGCCATGACTATTTATGGCGACCTGGATGTTTCCGTGATTGATGAATTGCCGCCGGGCCGAAAGCCGATCACCACCAAGCACGTGAACAATGATCGTGTAGAGCAGGTCTACAGTTTTCTGCGGCAGGAAATTGAGCAGGGCCGTCAAGCTTACGTAGTGTATCCCTTGGTTGATGAAAGTGAAACGCAAGCAGTGAAAGCGGCAACTAAAATGCACCAGCATCTTTCCGAAGTTGTGTTTCCCGATTTCAAAGTTGGCCTGATGCATGGCAAATTACCGCCATCGCAAAAGGAAGCGGCCATGGCTGATTTCAAGGCAGGCCTAGTGAACATCATGGTTTCCACAACGGTGATCGAAGTTGGTGTGGACGTGCCCAATGCTTCGGTGATGGTGATTGAGCAAGCGGAACGATTTGGCTTGGCGCAATTGCATCAACTCCGTGGTCGTGTGGGGCGGGGAAGTGCGCAGAGCTTCTGCATTCTGGTTACGGAAAAACTTTCTGAAGTTGGGCGGGAGCGAATTCGGACAATGGTGGATTCGAGCGATGGGTTCTACATTGCTGAAATGGATTTGCGGCTCCGCGGGCCTGGGGAGTTTTTCGGTACAAAGCAAAGCGGATTGCCGGCGCTGAAATTTGGGAACATCTTACGGGATCCGGAACTGCTGGAAGAAGCGCGCATGGAAGCGCAATCGTTCATTCAGCATCCGCCTAGTGAGGAGGCGTTGCGGACAGGCATTACTTATTTGCAGGAAAATTGGCAACGCCGCTACGGCTTGGTTCAAGTGGGTTAAGGGGAGAGTATGCGGATTATTGCAGGCGTGTATCGAAGCCGTCAGATTGCCAGTGTTCCTGGGATGAATGTTAGACCTACGCCTGATCGAATGCGGGAATCTTTGTTCAGTATTTTGAGCCCGGTGCTGGAGAACACAATTTTCGTCGATGCCTTTGCGGGGTCGGGTGCGGTTGGAATCGAAGCCATCAGTCGAGGGGCACGTAAGGCGATTTTTCTGGAGAAAGATAGACGAGCGCTAGTCGTCCTGAAAGACAACCTGATCACCCTTGGTATTTCCCGCAGCGCCTACGAAATTGTGCCGGGTAAAGCGGGTACGAATCTGGCCGATTGGGAGGCGGATATTGTGTTTCTTGATCCGCCGTACGATCAGGAAAAAGACTATATTGAATCGCTGGCCAATGCCCAGGCTCCAATGGTGATTGCGCAACATTCAGTGCGGCTGAAGCTTCCAGAATCGAATAGCAAGTTGGCGCGCTACCGCGAAGTGCGGCAGGGCGACAACGTGCTTAGCTTTTACCGGTCCGCAAGTACGGAGTGATGTGCCGCAACACTTCTGCTAAATATAGTTTGGCCGGTTCGTCCAGTTTGGTTGCTGGGTCAAGCGTACCTTTGCCCTCGCCCCCACCAGCAGGACGTTGCCGCATCAGGTGATTCTTGAACACACCGCGCAGTTCCAGAATGTACTTTACGGAATCCACGCCATATTCTTTCACTTCGCTGATGAACAGATTTGCGCGGGCGAATTCGTCCATGGCTTGGGCGCGGTTACCGGCACGCCAAAGCTCCCAGACATTCACGTAGAGGTCGGCGAAACCACCAGCGGGCATGGTGCCCACTGCGCCACGGAAGAGTTCATCTGGAAACATCTGGCCGTGGTTGCCGGTGAAGATTTTGATTTGTGGGGCACGTTTAGCGAATTCAGTAATGCGGTGCGGTGTGAAGCCGGCTTCGTCTTTCACGTAAGCCAAAGTCGGCACCTGCTTTGCCATGCCGATGATGTCGTCAACGGAAACATTGCCGATTGCCTGAACAACCAGCGGTAGACTACAGGCTCGGCCGATTTGCCGGTAATAATCGATGAACTTTTCAATGGACGCATTTTTAGGGGGGATTGCGATAATGGCATCGGCCCCATTCTTTTCCGCGTGGACCGCGAAGCGTTTGGCGGTTTCGATGTTCTGTGATTGGACGCCCACTACAACGGCTGGCTTGAGGCCTTTGTTGGCTTGCAGAATTGTTTCCACTCCGGCCAGACGTTCTTCGTCACCGAGTGTGAAATACTCACTGGCGAGTTGCGGCCATACTATGCCTTGCACGCCGCATTTATCAAAGAAGCGAACCTCGGCAGCAAGGGTTTCCATATCAATTTCATTGGAGGTGGTGAATGGCGTATGGACGATTGGGAAAACGCCTTCGATTGTGCGGGAAGTTTTTGCAAAACCAGTGAAGGTGCTGGCACCAGCAAGGGCCAGAAAATGGCGGCGATTCATAATAGTCACACTACCATTCTGGCCGCTTGCTAAGCAAAGACCCTGGAAAGTGTTGTTTAACTTCTACGCATGCTGCGTGCCCAATGAAGGAAGCGTAGCAATTCACTTCGATGTCCCCAACTGAATTTCCAAAATTCGCGAAAGCCGATATTTTCGGCGTGAGTTCCCCAATAGGTTTCAATACGCCAACGCAGATATGGGCTTTTCCAAGGAGTGAGCCGATAGCCTCGAGTGGCTTTCCACAAGTAGGTCAACATTAGCGATTGGAGACTGTGGCTGTGGGGGCTGCGGCCTTTTCGTTCGCGCCGCCGGCATAGTATCCAGAGCGAGTGCGGACAATGGGTGTGCCCGGTCCTTTTACTTGAACGTTGATTTTGCGGAAACTGCCATCGTCAGGTTTGGTTGGCGTGTAAGCCAAAATGTATTGATTGCGAATTTCTTGGGCTACTTGCAAGGCTACCTTGTCCACGTCATCGGCGGCTGCCGGGAAGTGGGCCACACCTCCAGATTGATTGGCCAGCGCATTCAGAACACGTTCGGCGCGCTTGGCGTCGCGCTTGGATTCTTCGCTCAACAATCCAATAGCGAACACCAGCACTTCGCTTTTCTGCGCTTTGATCAGTGTTTTTTCAACTGTATTTTCGGGTGAAGAAGCCGTATCATCGCCATCAGTAATGATAAGCAGAACTTTCTTATCATTCTTGCCCTTGGACTTGATGTACTCAATGGAAAGTGCGAGAGCATCGCGCATTGCTGTGCCGCCCCGGGAATCAATTCGCGCAATGCCTTCCTCCATTTTGGGAAGGGAGGACGTCATGGGTACGTCCAAATATCCAACGTCGTTGAAGTTGACGATGAACACTTCATCTTTCGGGTTTGACGCCTTGACCAACGCCAGCGCCGCCGATTCCACTTTCTTGCGCTTCATCTTCATGCTGCCGCTGTTATCGACAACCAGCCCGAGCGATACGGGTACGTCTTCGCGCTTGAAAATTTTCAACTGCTGTTCAACGCCGTTTTCCAGAACTTTAAAGGATTCGCGTTTCAGATCGGTGAGCAGTTGCCCTTTCTTGTCAACAACCGTTGCATGCAGAAGCACTAAACGTGTATCTGATCGGAAAACGGGGTCGGCCTGTTGGGCAAACGAATATAAAGAAATGCCTAGTGCGGCGGTGCAACTAAGGGCAAGCGCCTTACTGAGTAGGTGCATAGTATCCTTGCCGCCAAAAAGGCTTCAGCGGCGGCATGCCTCGGGGTTGTACTAGTTTCACAACCACGCGGCGGTATTTTCCGTTGCGATCTGCATTGGCTGGGGAATAGCCAAGCACGTATTGATTTCGTAGTTCCATGCCGATTTTGGCAGCAACGTCAGGCAGGTCGTTCAAGTTTTCCACGGGGAAATGGCGTCCTCCTGTTTGTTCGGCTAATTCGCTCAGCAGCCCTGGACCGGATAATTCTTCAGCACTGCGCCCACGGGAATGCACTGCCTCGAAAATACCGATGGCATAAATTTGGACGTCAGCTTCGCGCACCAGGTTACGAACTTCGGTTTCGGTATAGCGGCTGGAATTATCACCGCCATCGGAAAGAATCAGAATTGCCTTGCGTGTATTCTTGGCCTTCTTCATCTCGTGCATGGCCATGTAGACTCCATCCAACAAAGCGGTGCGGCCTTTGGCCTGGGTGAAGGTTAGACGATTTTGAATTTCTTCCGTGTTGCTTGTGAATGGAACAATCATTTCGGGCCTAGTGTTGAATTGCACCAGGAAAAATTCATCTTCAGGGTTGGCTGTCTTGAAAAATTGAGAAACGGCGATGCGCGCTTTTTGCAGTTTATTGCCCATGCTATGACTGGTGTCGAAAACCAAGCCGATGCTCAGCGGGGCATCCTCACTGGCGAAATGGGTAATCTTCTGCTCTTGCTTGTCTTCTAAGAGTTTAAAGTGTTCCGTTTCCAGACCCGTTACAAAGCGATTCATGGGGTCGGTTACGGTGACGTTGATCAGAACTAAGTTTGTATCAACACGAATATTTGAAGAGCGTTCTGGTTCACGCTCGCGGTCAGGAGTTGTCCGCATCCGAGGCTCGATCGCCACCTTGGGTTGAGCGGGCGCAAATTCCTTAGGGGACTTCTGTTTTTGCGTGTCTTCGTCGCCGGCGATGACGGCCGTCACCAGCAGAGGCACGAGGTAGAAAAGGCACGATCGCACTGGGCACCTCGCAAATCCACATAACCGCTTTTTTGTGTGGACGAACTCAGTATAACATCGTTTTTTCGTGTTAAGATCAAACGTGCCGAACGAAGTACTGGGCGTGATTCCCGCCCGGCTCGCCTCCACCCGATTCCCCAACAAAGCCCTAGCCATCCTTGCCGGTAAACCCATGATCCAGCACGTCTGGGAAAGGACCCTACTGGCGAAAAGGATTAACCGGCTGGTGATTGCCACTGACCACCAAGAAATTTACAGGGCCGCTGTGTCTTTTGGCGCGGAAGTGATGATGACCAGGGAAGATCATCTTTCAGGCACCGATCGAGTTGCTGAGGTTGCTTACGGCTTACCCGACTATCCACTTATCGTTAACATTCAAGGCGATGAGCCATTGATTGATCCTGCGGCGATTGATGCAACTGTGGAAGGGCTTGCTGGTAGTGCTGCAGAAATGGGGACGCTGAAGAAAAAAATTGAGATTGCCGAGGAGTTGGACAATCCCAATGTGGTTAAAGTAGTCACCGATGTGGATGGGAATGCTCTTTATTTTTCGCGCTCGCGGATTCCATTTAATCGCAGTGGCGAGGAAATTGATTATTACAAGCACATTGGACTTTATGTGTACCGCCGTGACTTTCTGCTAGGGTATTCCAATATGCCTGTGGGGCCGCTGGAAATCGCCGAACGGCTGGAACAAATGCGAGCCTTGGAAAACGGCCATGGAATTCATGTTGTGACCACGAACTACGAAAGCCTGGGTGTGGATACACCTCAGGATCTGGAACTGGTTGCGCAAAAATTGTCTTTACTTTTATCTGGGGGAAACTAACTGAACTGATGGCTAAGTACATTTTCGTGACGGGTGGCGTTGTTAGTTCCTTGGGAAAGGGGATAGCTGCCGCGTCTATCGGCTGCTTACTAGAGAGCCGCGGACTCAGTGTTACCCTTCAAAAATTCGATCCGTACTTGAATGTCGATCCGGGTACGATGAGTCCTTTTCAGCACGGGGAAGTTTTTGTAACCGATGATGGTGCGGAAACGGATTTGGACTTGGGCCACTACGAGCGGTTCACCCATGCACCTCTGACTCAAGCGAACAACCTTACCAGCGGCCGTATCTACGAGCAGATTATTTCGCGTGAACGGCGCGGCGATTATTTGGGTAAAACGGTGCAGGTTATCCCGCATGTAACGAACGAAATCAAAGCCGGCATTCAAAAAGTTTCGCAAGGTGTGGATGTGGTGATTGTGGAAATTGGCGGCACTGTGGGCGACATTGAAAGCCTGCCATTTCTGGAAGCCATTCGTCAGGTGCGTCATGAAAAAGGCCGTGAAAACGTAGTATTTGTGCATGTGACGCTGGTGCCTTGGATCGCCGCGGCGCACGAATTGAAAACCAAACCCACGCAGCACAGCGTGAAGGAACTGCGTGCCATTGGTATTCAGCCCGACATTCTTTTATGCCGCACGGAACGGGAAATTCCAGCGGACATGAAGGAAAAGATTGCCCTGTTTTGCGACGTGGAAGCTGATTCCGTAATTGCAGCGAGCGATGTGAAAAGCGTTTATGAAGTGCCAGTGGTGTTTGCTGAACAGAAGGTGGATGAGATCATTCTGCGCCAACTGCGCCTGGAAACGGCTCCGCGCGATTTGACGAAGTGGCAGGATATGCTGCACCGGTTGGCGAATCCTGTGGATGAAGTGGATATCGGCGTTGTTGGGAAGTACGTGGAGTATGAGGATTCTTATAAAAGCTTGAAGGAATCCCTTCTGATCGGTGGCCTTGCCCATCAACTGAAAGTGAACATCCATTGGATTGAAGCCGAAGAATTACATTGGCCCGATTGTTCCGCGAAATTGAATATGTACGATGGCATTCTGGTGCCCGGCGGTTTCGGCAAGCGCGGCGTGGATGGTATGTTGCAGGCCATTCGCTATGCCCGCGAAAGCAAGGTTCCTTATTTCGGCATCTGTCTAGGTATGCAAACTCTGGTGATTGAATTTGCCCGTAACGTTTGCGGAATGGCACAAGCCGATACCACTGAGTGTGAACCTGCCACACCACAACGTGTAATTTACAAACTGCGTGAATTGACGGGTGTGGATGAGTTAGGCGGAACCATGCGCCTAGGTGCCTATCCATGCGAGTTAGCCGAAAACAGTTTAGCGCGCGCGGCTTATGGCAAGCCATTGATCAGCGAGCGTCATCGCCACCGCTACGAATTCAATCGCGAATTCGAGAAAATACTAACCTCTCATGGATTGCGGCTGACCGGTCAAACGCCGGACGGCGTTTATGTGGAAATTTGCGAAATCGCCGATCATCCCTGGTTCCTGGGCTGCCAGTTTCATCCAGAGTTCAAGTCAAAGCCACTGGAACCGCATCCTTTGTTTGTGGCATTCATAGGCGCGTCTTATGAGGAACGCTTGCGCCGTATTGGACGGTTGCCTTTCAGCAATGGGGAGCAGACGCAGATCTTAATTCATGCTGAGTAATAACGGATCCCTGGGCCTGATTGCAGGACCATGCGTGATTGAAAGCGAGGAGCACGTCCATTTCCTGGCGCGCGAAATTCGAGCACGCGTTGGCGACTTTATTTTCAAAGCTTCCTTCGATAAAGCAAACCGCTCCAGCGCTGCGTCTTACCGTGGACCTGGATTGAAGGAGGGGCTTCGCATTCTGGACGGGTTGAAGCGCGAAGGGTTTCGCGTTTTGACGGATGTCCATGAAACATCGCAAGTGGAGGCGGTGGCGGCGGTAGTGGACATTATTCAGATTCCGGCCTTCCTGTGCCGCCAGACGGATTTATTATTAGAGGCAGGGCGTACGGGGCGCACGGTGAATATCAAGAAGGGTCAATTTGTGGCACCGCATGATATTCGTCATGCTGCGGATAAAGTGGCTTCGACAGGGAACAATGACATTGTGTTGACCGAGCGTGGTTCGAGCTTTGGCTATAACAATTTGGTTGTTGATATGCGTGGGTTGGTGACTATGCGCGGGTTTGGATGGCCTGTTGTGTTTGACGCAACGCACAGTGTGCAGACTCCTGGTGGTTTGGGGACGAAGTCTGGCGGGCAGCCGGAATTCATTGAGCCTTTGGCACGGGCGGCGGTTGCTGTGGGGATTGATGGATTATTTGTGGAGGTCCATGAAAATCCTGCGGCGGCACTTTCTGATGGAGCGAATGCGCTGCATTTGGATTTGCTGGCTGATTTCTGGAAACGGATGATGGCAGTGGACCAGGCGGTGAAGCCTTTGAACTCTTTCTAATAGTTTGCCCTAGCAAGCTACAATACAGGTTTACCCAAGGAGACTTGTATCCATGCGCACACCGCTAATCCTACTCTTCGTTGTAACTTCCATTTACGCCCAAACCACCAAAGAAGCTGCTATGAAAGCCGATCTGCTTGGCCAAGTGGATGGCATGAAAAAGCAAACCCAGGTGATGGTCGACAGCGTTTTCAGCTTTGGTGAACTGGGTTTTCAGGAAGTGGAAACGTCCAAGTACCTCACCGGTATTTTGGAAAAAGAAGGCTTCACAATTGAACGCGGCGTTGCTGGAATTCCTACTGCGTGGGTAGCTACTTGGGGCAAGGGTAAACCTGTCATCGCCCTTGGTTCGGACATTGACTGCATTCCGCAAGCCTCGCAAAAGCCCGGAGTTGGATATCGTGAACCGATGTTGGACGGTGCACCCGGGCACGGCGAGGGTCACAACTCCGGCATGCCGTTGAACATCGCGGCGGCCCTGGCTGTGAAGAAAATCATGGAGCGGGAAAAACTGCAAGGCACTATTAAACTGTGGCCTGGCGTGGCGGAAGAACAACTAGGCACCAAGGCGTATCTGGTGCGCGCGGGTGTTTTCAAAGATGTGGACGTGGTACTATTTGCCCACGTTGCTGCTGAATTCGGCGTGTCTTATGGTGGTGGCAGCGGCACTGGAATGGTCTCCGTTGAATATCAGTTCAAGGGCGAAAGCGCGCATAGTGCAGGTGCTCCGTGGCGCGGTAAGAGCGCGCTGGATGCTGTGGAGTTGATGAACATTGGTTGGAATTTCCGGCGTGAACATTTGCGGCTGGCGCAGCGTTCGCACTACGTGATCACCAATGGAGGCGATCAACCGAACGTGGTTCCGCAAACGGCTTCCGTGTGGTATTACTTCCGCGAAGTTGATTATTCGCATGTGATGGACCTTTGGAAAATCGGCGATAACATGGCCAAGGCAGCCACATTGATGACCGATACAACGCAAACGTCGAGACTGCTGGGAAGTGCATGGGCAGGGCACTTCAACCGCCCCATTGCCGAGGCGATGCACGAAAATATCAAGAGGGTTGGATTGCCTACGTGGTCCGATGCAGATCAGCTCTTGGCTAAAGGCTTACAAAGAGAATTGAAGGTTCCGGTGAAAGGGTTAGCTACGAAGATTGATGATCTGCGCGCTCCAAAGGAACCAGATGCCAATGGAGAAGTGCTTCCAACTAACTCAGGGTCTGACGATATCGGAGACATCTCCTGGGTAGTTCCAACGGTAACGCTACGCTATCCGGCTAACATCCCCGGCGGCCCGGGACACAACTGGGCAAACGCGATAGCCATGGCTACTCCCATTGCCCACAAAGGATCGCTGGCCGGTGCGAAAGTGCAGGCGTTGACTATGCTGGACATGCTGTTGCATCCAGAGCTTGTGACAAAGGCATGGGATTACTTCAACAATGTGCAGACCAAGGAAACGAAGTACAAAACCTTCTTGCGGCCAGAGGATAAGCCGGCGCTTTGGTTGAACAAGAAAATCATGGACGAGCATCGGCCCGCGATGCAGAAGATGTATTACGATCCGGCGAAGTACGACACCTATTTGGAGCAGTTAGGGATCAAATATCCAGTTGTAAGGTGATCCAGGTCCGGTACTTCGATTCGGTACAATAAAACAATGTCACTCGTTGTTGTTGGATCCGTCGCCTATGACGGAATTGAAACGCCCCACGGTAAGCGCGACCGGATTTTGGGTGGAGCATGCACTTATATTGCCTTGTCAGCAAGCTATTTCACGCCGGTAAAAATTGTTGGAATTGTTGGCGATGACTTCGCTGAATCAGACGTAACCATCCTAAAAGATCGGAATATTGATGTAGCCGGTTTGGAACGTGTTGCCGGGAAGACCTTCTTTTGGAAGGGCGTCTATTCGCAAGATATGAACGACCGCGAAACACTGGTTACCGACCTGAACGTCTTCGCCGATTTCAATCCGAAGCTTCCTGAAAGCTACCGCGATCAGCCTTACCTGATGCTGGGGAACATTCAGCCTGGATTGCAACGTGCCGTCCGGCACCAGATGAAGGAGCCCCGCTTAGTCGGTGGCGACACGATGAATTTCTGGATTACCGGTTCGCACGACGAACTGCTGGAAACCATCAAGGAATGGGATTTTCTGTTGATTAACGACAGCGAAGCCCGTTTGCTTTCTGGTGAATCCAACCTGAAAAAAGCGGCCAAGAAAATCATGGCCATGGGACCCAATACCCTGGTGATCAAGCGCGGGGAATACGGTGCCATGCTGTTCCGTGGCGACGATTACTTCATCGTACCTGGATATCTTTTGGAAGAAGTGTTCGATCCTACCGGTGCAGGCGATTGCTTCGCAGGTGGTTTTGTTGGTTATCTTGCTGAGCGGGGCATCGATCTGGGCCGCGGTCACATTGATCGTCGTGAACTTTCTCGCGCTGTGATCCATGGCTCAGTGATGGGCAGCTTCTGTTGTGAGAAATTCGGACCGGAACGTTTCTATAGTTTGACTCGCGCCGAAATTGATGCCCGATTCCAAGAATTCAAAAAGTTCACGGACTTCTAAACCGCCTCGAAAGCACAAGGCAAAAAAGAGGAATGCTCCGTTTCAGGCGCATTCCTCTAATTCTTCTGCGCTCCTGGTTATTTGCGCTAGTTCCACCCTGAGTGCTTTGGCCGTGTGGTGGTTCCACGTTCAGAGTTACCTGCTTTACTACGGCGACGCGCAAGCCCACCTTGCCATCGCCCGCAGAGTCATCGATTCGCGCACTCCTGGCTGGGAGCAGATTGGGACCGTGTGGCTGCCCCTGCCGCATGTTTTGATGTTGCCCTTCGTGGGTAACGATTTTCTATGGCGCACTGGTCTTGCCGGTGCTATTCCTTCGGCTATTTGCTTCGTCATGGCCACAGCTTTCTTGTTTGGAGCAGCCCGTCGTACCTTCGATTCATCTACGGCTGGATTCGCTGCTGCTGCTCTATTTGCCTTGAATCCAAACATGCTCTATTTGCAGGCCATCCCCATGACGGAGTCCGTTTACTTTGCTTCATTGTTGGGGTTGCTGTATTTCTTAGTCAGATTTCACGAACATCCGAATGTTCCTTTTGTCCTGGGCGCAGGATTAGCGGCACTGGCTGCCAGTATGTGCCGCTACGAAGGTTGGTTCCTGCTTCCCTTCATCGCTATTTTTTTATTCTGGCGTGCTGGTTCCAGCCGTTGGGCTGCGGCCGGGCTTTTCTTTTTGATCACCGCACCAGGACCACTTCTTTGGCTCTGGCACAATCTTTGGTATTGCGGCAATGCGTTGGAGTTCTACAACGGCCCCTACTCACCCCAAGCAATCCAAGGTGGCAGGCCATATCCTGGCAAAGGAGATCTGCTTACAGCGCTGCGTTTCTTTCAATCCGCTGCCACCTTAAATACGGGCCTTCTTTTAGCGCTACTGGGAATCATTGGAACAGTTGCCACTATCATCCGGCGAGCTTGGATGCCGGTGATGCTGCTTGTCCTTCCACTGCTGTTCTACATTTTGAACCTATACGCAGGCGCGTCGCCGATCTTTGTTCCGGCGCTTTACAACGATAGTTACTACAACACTCGCTATGGCTTGGCATTCCTGCCCTTCGCCGCCTTCTGCGTTGGCGGCTTAATCGGCGGACCTTGGCCAAAGCCCACTGCGGTAATCTGCATTCTCTTCAGCATCATCCCGTGGTTCGCCTATCCGAAGGCAGCCAATTGGATCACATGGAAAGAATCGCAAGTGAACTCCGAAGCTCGGCGAGCCTGGACTTTAGAAGGTGCGGAATATATGAAATTGCACTACAAAATCAGGGATGGCTTGCTAATGCCATTTAGCGATGTGGTGGGCATTCCGCGCGAAGCAGGGATACCATTGCGGGACATTGTCCATGAAGGCAACGGGCTGCTGTTGGATGCAACCCTTGCCAAACCCGCGCTTTTTCCAACTGTCCGCTGGGCTGTCGCCATATCTGGGGATCATGTATCCCGCCGCATCGCCGCTTGGAGCCGACGTGGTTTGTACTGGGATTTGGTCAAAACGGTACCAGTGAAAGGAAGCCCAGCCATTGAGATTTATCGACGAAGGGCCATCGTACCGGTACTGGCATCTCGATAATATTGTGTCAAAATGTAAGTAGCAAGCAGCAAGCCGCGCTTCCAACCTCCATGAAAGTTCCCTACGTCAAAGCACACGGTGCTCGCAATGATTTCTTGCTTACATGGTTAGCGGACGCCCCCTTTGCCGATTTGCCTGAGATAGCCAAGCGAATATGCGACCGCTACACAGGTGTGGGTGCTGATGGTTGGTTGTTGGTAAGCCCTGCCCCAACTGGCGCGAATTATCATGGTTCCATTCGCCTGATTAACTCCGATGGCAGTGAGGCCGAAATTTCTGGAAACGGTACCCGTTGTGCTGCCGCGTTTTTATTGAATGCGGGAATTGGAACAAATGAAATAACGATTCTTACCGGCGCTGGGCTGAAGTATCTCAAGGTAATGTCCCATGAAGCCCTGGAATGGGTATTTGAAATGAACATGGGAAAACCACATATCGCGGAGGGTGATTTGCTTTTCTCTCTTCCGATGGAGAATGGCAGCCAGCAAGCAACCATCCTTAATGTTGGAAATCCGCAATGTGCTGTATTTGTCAAGGACTTCGATTTCGATTGGAAAACGCTAGGCGCACGCTTGGAGTGCCACGGTCATTTTCCCAAGAAGACAAACGTGTCCTTCATAAAGCCGGTGGACGAGCACACGATTGATGTGCGATTTTTTGAAAGAGGCGCAGGTGTCACAATGAGCTCAGGAACGGGTTCCACGGGCGCTGTAGTTGCATCAATTTTAAGAGGCATTGCAAAGAGTCCGGTGAAAGTTCTTACACCAGCCGGGCCATTGGATTTGAAGTGGGAAACTCGCAACGCCGATGTGTTTTTAGTGGGGCCAGCAGAAATTGTGGCCGCCGGAGACTTCTTCAACTAAATAGGAACTTATGAGCAACAATTGGGCAACTGTCCTAGAACAAAAAATCAAGAATAAAACTGCGAAAGTTGGTGTTGTTGGCCTGGGATATGTAGGTCTTCCGCTGGCTGTGGAATTCGCTCATGCCGGCTTCGATGTAACTGGCATTGACGTGATGGCAGGCAAGGTGAAGGAACTCAACGCTGGAAAATCCTACATTCAGGACATTCCCTCGGAGTCCGTGCGGCCCTACGTGAAGGCTGGAAAGCTTCGTGGCACTACAGATTTTTCCGTGATCAAGGACTTGGACACCATCAACATTTGCGTACCCACTCCGTTGCGTAAAACCAAGGATCCGGACATGAGTTACATTGTGTCGGCTTGTGAAGCCATCGCTGCAAACTTGACTCCGGGCAAACTGCTGATCCTGGAATCCACCACTTACCCTGGCACCACTGACGAATTGCTGCTGCCGATGTTCGCCAAGAACGGATTGAAGGTTGGTAAGGATTTCTTCCTCTGCTTTTCTCCAGAACGAGTGGACCCAGGTAACGAAAAATTCCAGACCCGCAACATTCCGAAAGTCGTCGGTGGCATGACGCCCGCTTGTAACCGCCTGGCGGTGGCATTCTATAGTCAAGCGTTGGACCATGTTGTACCAGTAAGTTCGCCCACTGTTGCGGAGATGGTGAAGTTGTTGGAAAATACTTTCCGCATGATCAACATCGGCATGGTGAACGAACTGGCCGTGATGTGCGATCGGATGGGCATTAATGTATGGGAAGTAATTGACGCCGCGGCCACCAAGCCTTTCGGGTACATGCCCTTTTATCCAGGTCCGGGGCTGGGCGGACACTGCATTCCAATCGACCCCTTTTATCTTTCCTGGAAAACCCGCCAAGCCGGTATTGAAGCTCGCTTCATTGAACTGGCTGGCTATATCAATGGGCAGATGCCGCATTTTGTGGTGGACAAAATCCAGAATGCTTTAAACACCAAAGGCAAAGCGATCAAAGGATCGAAAATCCATGTCCTTGGAGTGGCTTACAAGAAGAATATTGATGACATGCGCGAATCGCCGGCTCTTGATATTATCCACTTACTGAGAGAGAAGGGTGGCAAGCTGAGTTATAGCGATCCTTATGTTTCTACTTTGAAAATTGACGGTATTACGCTCAAAGCGTTGCCCGTCGATTCCAATTGCAAGTCCGCTGATTGCGTGGTTATCGTAACGGACCACCGTGATTTTGATTATAAGGCGATTGAGAAATCCTCTAAGTTGATCGTGGATACGCGAAATGGGATGAAGGGTATTAAGTCTTCGAAAATCGTCAGGCTGTAGTTTGGTTTATAATTTCGGGGATGGTGCCAGGGCACCATCTTAGGAAACCGCAAACCGAAATCAAGGAGTAATATGCCTGGAAAATTCGAAGTTAAAGCAGCCAAAGACGGACAGTTCTTCTTCCGCTTGAAGGCTGCGAATGGCCAAATCATTCTTGCCAGCGAACTGTACGTGGCAAAACCAGGAGCACTGAACGGGATTGAATCCGTCAAGAAAAATGCACCGTTAGATGAACGTTACGAAAAGAAAACATCCACCAATAACAAGCCCTATTTCGTGCTGAAAGCCGGAAATCACGAAGTAATCGGTAAAAGCGAAATGTATGAATCCGATAGTGCCTGCGACAACGGAATCGCGTCAGTGAAGGCGAACGCGCCTGAAGCTGAAGTGGACGATCAAACCGCTGCCGCCGCCGGCGCTTAACGTTCTCAAAGTGGTCCCCAAAAAGCCGTGAAGCCACCAATGGTTTTCACGGCTTTTTTGTTTGCTCAAAAGTCGATATCCTGGAGTCTCCCATGTCTTTCATCCTAGCCCTCGACCAAGGCACTACGAGTTCCCGTGCCATTTTATTCGATAAACAAGGCAACATCCACGGAGTTGCCCAAAGAGAGTTCCAACAACTCTATCCGCAAGCCGGATGGGTGGAGCATGATCCGCTGGAAATCTGGGCCAGCCAGAAAGCCGTGATGGAAGAGGTGACTGCCACCTCTGCGGAAAAACCTCACGCTATCGGCATCACCAACCAGCGCGAGACCACCATTGTTTGGGATCGTGCCACAGGTGTGCCAATTTACAATGCCATTGTTTGGCAGGATCGGCGAACTGCTGGATTTTGCGATCAACTAAAGCGCGATGACCACGCCACCATGATCCAGTGCAAGACCGGTCTGGTAATTGATGCGTATTTTTCCGGATCGAAAGTAACTTGGATTTTGGACAACGTGCCTGGTGCTCGTGGACGTGCCGGTCGCGGCGAATTGGCTTTTGGAACTGTGGACAGCTGGCTGGTCTGGCAACTTACCAATGGCAAGGTGCACGTGACGGATCCCAGCAACGCTTCCCGTACCATGCTGTTCAATATTCATACCGGCGTATGGGACCCAGACCTTTTAACGTTGTTCCGCATCCCTTCAAGCATGCTACCGGAAGTGAAATCCTCGTCAGAGGTTTACGGAGAATCTGCCAAGGGGATCCCTATTGCAGGCATCGCTGGGGATCAACAAGCGGCCTTGTTCGGCCAGATGTGCCTGACTCCAGGGATGAGCAAGAATACTTACGGCACGGGTTGTTTTCTATTGCAACAAACAGGTGGGCAAGCAACGGAATCGAAGAACAATTTACTAACCACGATTGCCTGGAAGATCAATGGCAAGACGGAATATGCGCTGGAAGGCTCGGTGTTCATCGGTGGTGCAGTGGTCCAATGGCTACGTGATGGATTGGGAATTATTCAATCGGCCGCGGAAATTGAGGGCTTGGCTCGCAGCGTTCCCGACAACGGCGGCGTTTACCTTGTGCCCGCATTTGCCGGTCTGGGCACGCCCCACTGGGATCAATACGCCCGCGGGACAATGGTCGGTTTGACGCGTGGAACCACAAAAGCTCATATTGCACGAGCCGCTTTGGAAGGAATCGCCTTTCAGGTAGCCGATCTTCTGGCGGCCATGCGCGCCGATGCCGGCATTCCACTAACTGAACTTCGGGTAGATGGCGGCGCTTCCCTCAATGACTTACTGATGCAGATTCAAGCTGACTTACTCGGTGTGCCAGTTGTTCGCCCCAAAATAAGTGAGACCACCGCGCTTGGAGCGGCATATCTGGCCGGATTAGCCACCGGATTCTGGTCGTCGACTGAGGCAACGGCTACGCAATGGCAAGTGGATCAGCGTTACGAACCGCAGATGAATCGTGATCAGGCAAATGCCATGCAACGTCAATGGCAGCGTGCCGTGGAGCGGTCGAAGGGCTGGATTGAACAATGATCCGCGAGGAGATGACGCGTCGGCTTCGAGAACGCACCAAGCCCTGGGACATGGTGATTATCGGCGGCGGCGCAACCGGCGTGGGCGTGGCAGTTGATGCAGCTTCGCGCGGTTACGACGTTGCCCTGGTTGAGCAGAATGATTTTGGCAAAGGCACCTCCAGCCGCTCTACGAAGTTGGTACATGGCGGAGTCCGTTACCTCGAACAGGGCGACGTGGCATTGGTTATGGAGGCGCTGGAAGAGCGCGGGCTAATGCGTCAAAATGCTCCGCATTTGGTGCATGACTTGGCGTTTGTGGTTCCTAACTATGAATGGTGGGAAGCGACTTTTTACGGTGTTGGTCTGAAGCTATACAACTTACTCGCGGGTAAGTACGACTTTGGTCCATCGCAGGTGTTGAGCCGTGATGAAACGCTGGAGCGCCTGCCCGCACTCAAGACGGAGGGCTTGCGTGGTGGAGTAGTTTATTACGACGGGCAATTCGACGATACCCGTTTTCTACTTCACCTGGCGGAGACTGGCGTGGAACAAGGGGCTACCCTTGCGAACTACATCACAGCAACTGCTTTGAATCGTGGCGCGGATGGCTTCATTGATTCGGTAACAGCTAAAGACGAGGAAACCGGCGAGTTCTTTCGACTAAACGCGAAGGTGGTTGTCAATGCAACCGGTGTCTTCACGGACTCCATACGTCGCATGGCCGAACCCGGTGCGCCTTCCATGGTATCGCCGAGTCAGGGTGTTCATATTGTCATTCACCAGTCTTTCTTAAGATCCAACTCAGCGATTCTAGTGCCACATACTTCAGATGGGCGCGTGATGTTTGCGCTTCCCTGGCATGGCCACACGCTGGTCGGGACCACCGATACGGCCATCGCTGAGGCATCGCTTGAGCCGAAGCCGTTGGAAGAGGAGATCGACTTCCTGTTGGAGACCTCCGCGCGCTATTTGGCGAGGACTCCGAAGCGTGAAGACGTACTCAGCACGTGGGCTGGCATTCGGCCGCTTGTAAGAGCTACAGGAGCGGCGAGTACGGCGGCTTTGTCGCGAAGTCACGCAATTCACATTGATAACTCCGGGTTATTGACGATTACTGGAGGTAAGTGGACCACTTACAGGCATATGGCAGAGGATTGCGTGAATCATGCAGTGACATTGGCTAAGTTAGAGGATCGGCCATGCCTTACGAAACGCTTGAATCTTCATGGATTTCATCAGCACGCAAGTAAGTTTGGACAATTGGATTTTTACGGGTCGGATGCGCCAGATGTGGAGGCAGTGTGCCAGGAGTCCGCAGAATATGGTCAATTGCTGCATTCAGCATTGCCTTACCGAGCCGGACAAGTGGCATGGGCGGCCAGGTTTGAAATGGCACGCACTCTGGAAGACGTGTTGTCCCGGCGCTTGCGTGCTTTGACGCTGAACGCCGGGGCAGCGGTAGAAATGGCCCCACGCGTGGCCGCTGTGTTGGCAAAGGAATTGAGTAAGTCAAAAGCGTGGGAGCATGAGCAGGTTCAGGCTTTCGTTGCACTAGCGAAATCGTATGTACCCTGATCTTGAACGCGGTACTTCGTATCTGATTTTCTGAAGTCCTAAGGAGCACCAAGTAATGGCGCGATTGCCGACTGATGTTGTGGCCATTGGCGATATATCTTTATCTCCACTAGAAGAGGCGATTGAAGTCGCCAATGAGGCTCAAGAACAATTTACCTTTAGTCGAATGTTGCATAGTGATGCTGCTCGTTTCCAATCCCTCGCTTTCAATAATATCGATGGCCCTTCGTTCGTCGACAGAATGACATCAATCAGGACGGAGATGCGTGGTTATCATCCGTTCATTATTGCGGTCGTTGATGGTCATTTGAGCGGCAAGAATCTGTCGAACCTTTTTGCATATGGGAAGGCCAAAAGCGGGTTGGGCGTTACAACGACTGCAAATGTAGTCGGCGTAATCATCCCAAATCGGAGCATGCACGCCTACTACCTTTTTCGTTTGGCGCGCCATGCAATGAATTTTATTGCACCCGATCATGTCAATCACACCGATACTGGGGGGTGTGTCTATGATGCAAGGATAAACAAAATGGATATTAAGCTGAGCATGAAAAGCGGTGCGCTATGTGACTGCTGCCGGGAAGCATTGCTGTCGGGCGAGCCTCCGATATCGGCAACTCAGCTTAATGCCTTGAACATGCTCTTTGCCGAGTCTGGTCGTTTGTTGGACAGTCCACCCCGAAAGCCACGCGTGTTTATTGGTTCCTCAAGTGAAGGTCTTTCTATTGCCCATAAGATTCAATCGTTGTTGCAGCACGACTTTGCCGTTGAGGTCTGGAACCAAAATACGGTTTTTGAGCTAGGGAATGCCACTCTAGAGGATCTAGAAGCAGCGGTAGTCAATGCACTGCCGATGACAAATTGGAAAGCCGCGGCGAAACTAAGTCGGCAGCAAGGGATAACGTTCTCTTTGAGTACGGCCTATTTGTTGGTAAGCTCACCAGGAAGCGAGCCTTCATTGTCCGAAGTAAGAAAGTGCCTCTACCAAGCGATTTAGCAGGAATCCATACTGCTTCTTATGACCCCACTGCCGCCAATATCACCGCCGCACTTGGCCCCGCATGCGAGGAGATACGTCAAAAGATCGCTTCCGAAACAAATAGGCGGAATGGACAATATTAACAAACCGCTTGATTAACTCCTGCTGGGTAACTCCACTTTCCAAGTTCCCCAAGCAACCCAACGAAATTCGTGATAAATTTGGAAACATGAGCGAAGCGGCTTTATTAGACGAATTGTTAGATCCGCTGACTCGCTGCCTGGATACAGCATCCGCGCAACGTGTGGCAGATTTGAGGATATCATCGGCTGTGCAGGAGCGGATTTCAATTCTTGCAGACCGAGCGAACGAAGGGCAGCTTAATTGTGAGGAACGAGCCGACTACGAAGCGCTAATTAGTGCAACCGATTTCGTTGCAATTCTTAAACTTAAGGCGAAGCGAAGCTTGAACCCAGACCTCCAACCTTGATTCAATAATTTGATAGATTCAGCAACTAGCGCGGCAGTTCGTTTGAGAGCTTACAACTGCTGTGAATATTGCTTGCTGCAGCAAGAGCATTGTGAGCTTACACATCACTGTGAGCATATTGTTCCAAAGAAACATAATGGGTCTAGCGACCTCACTAATTTAGCCTTGGCGTGCCATCGGTGCAATCTTCACAAGGGACCGAATCTTACTGGAATAGACCCCACTTCTGGAGAAGTAGTTCTGCTTTTTCACCCAAGAAAAAATAGCTGGCCGGAACATTTCATGATGCACGATGCTCACATTGAAGGGACTACCGCAGTAGGACGTGCGACAGTTCAAGTGCTTGCGATGAATGACATCCGAAGGGTTGAACTTCGATCAGAGTTATTGAAGAAGGGTACAAAAATCAAGTTGATGAATTAACACTTACTCATTAACTCCAATTTACTTAGTAAGTAGTGTCAAGTTACTGTAAAGAGAGTAAAAGTTAGCCCACTCTAGCAACGCAGAAACCGGCAGTCTCGTCTGTGTTTGTGACGCTCAAATAGGCGTCATAAATCAAATAACGAGGATCCAATCTTGACCAATAAATATTTCACAATCCTTGCTGTTGCCAGTCTTTCGGCAATAGCCGCCATTGGACAAACCACAACTGCCACTACGCGCGTCTCCACTTTACCCCCAATGGGATTAGGCACAACGGAAACTGCTCGCATCAGCCTTACTAACGTTGCTACGGCATCTAGTGCAGGAACCGCTGCCTCTTGCGAGGGTAGCGTTTCTTTCTTGAATGCTGCCGGAACTACCATTGGCACCGCTACAACTTTCAAAATAGCATCACTACAAACTTCAATCGCAAGTCTACCCTTTGCCAGCGCCGGATTAACTGGTCCACGAGGCGTGGTTCGTGGAGTGATCTCAGTTACTCGCCCGGCTTCCACCACCGCATCACCAGCTCCGCCATGTTCTTTATTGCTTGCGGTGGAGACATTTGAAACAGTAAGTGGTGCCACGCATTTGTACTTCAATGAACAAGTAGCTGTTGGCGGATTTCCTGGAGGTGGCCGCTAGGAGCTAAATTTGCGGCGGCTCATCCTGTGGGCCGCCGCTCCTACCGATGCCAATCGAGCCATCTTACCGCCGAAACAAAATCCGTAGCATGCCCGCCGTCAAAGATTGTTAATTCCACTGGTCCTGCTTTGCGATAGAACAGCACAGGAAACTTACGAACGAATCCAATGGCCACGTCTGAGGCCAGTTTGTCTGGAATAGCAGCCTTTTCCGTGATGTAACGAATACTCTCTTCAGGAATCACTTTTGAGTCCCATCCATTGGCGAGAACAAGTTCGTTAAAAGCTCTTAACGATTGGCTTACCGGCACCGAACCTTTATGACCGTCCTCAATCCCAACCTCAATTTGAATTCGCAATCCTTTAGCCCGGTTCAGCCGAAACAGTGGCGAGCGTTCTTTGTAGCACTCTGGTTTCTCGCCGGGCGTTCCCCCGCAACAGGCCTCCATCATGGCGGCATACTTCGATCCGGTCTTCTTCGAAAAGGCATGCCAATCTGCAAGGTCTGTTATGGGTACCCAGGCGGAAACAGCGGCCCAAACTTTTGGGGCGACGGTGGCCATCATTAAGGCCATGTGACCTCCACCGGAACCACCCAGTAAATAAATATACCGGCGGTCCACCTTCGCATTTTTTTCGGCGTACTTCACTGCATCCAGCACGTCCGCAATGGCCAGGGCAGAGGCTCCGGCTTCTGGGTGATCGTTCGGTCCGCGGAATTCGGGAGCGATGAATATCCAACCCATCTTCTGCGCCTGTTCTATTGCCACCTGCAGCCCATCGCTTTCGTTGTAGTGAGAGGACCAGCTATGCAGATGAACCAACAGTGGCCTTTTGGCCGACTTGGCCGAAGGCGGTACCCAAAACAAAGCTGGCTGCTTGGCCTTATCGCGCGAACTGATAATCTCAACACTTTCAGGTGCACCAGGGGATTGCGCGAGTAGCAGCGGTGTTCCCAGCGCCAATACCAGATAGATAAACAAACGACTCATGCCTTTCAGTATGCAATGATCCCGTAAATTGGGGAGGAACTTTCCGCCGGGGGAGGCGTCCATGGATTGCGTCCCACTATAGGCGTCCAGTGAATTTTGACTCGCAGGGCTTGCGTAGAGCACAAACCATTGGTATAAGACATGAGAGGTCTATGAAACATCTAAACATTTTTTTAAGTATTGTTTTGGCTGCCGGGACGATGTTGGCCCAGGAAGCGAAGAAGCCGGAAGAGGTCAAAAAGACAGAAGAAGGTAAGACAGAAAAGGGGCTGAGCAAGGTGGGTAAGGCCATCGACAGAGCCGGCCAGAAGACGGTAGACGTCACCAAAGATGCAGCGAAGAAGACGGTTGAGGTGACTAAAGATGCCGGCCGGGCTACTGAATCGGGTGCTAAGAAAGTTGGCAGCGCAACAGTAACCGGAGCGAAGAAAACTGTAGAAGTAACCAAAGATGTTGCAGGGAAGACTGCTGACGCCACCGGAAACGCCGCCAAGAAGACGGCGACCGTTACTGGCGACGCCGCAAAGAAGACCGTTAGCGCCACGGGTAGCGGAATTGAGAAGACCGGGGCCGCGCTCAAGGGCACGACGCAAGTGGACATCAATCGCGCCAGCGCAGCAGAGCTGAAGCGGGAAATGGGCGTTACCGATGCAGTGGCTCAGAAAATTATTCAGGGCCGACCTTACAAGATGAAAAATCAACTGAATTCCAAAGGCATTCTCAACGATGCTGAGTACGAAAAAGTGAAAGAAAAAATCATCGCTAAGCAGTAGGTTGTTTTTGAAATGAGGGGCCGCTGCGGCGGCCTTCATTTCTAGCGTGATGTAAGCTTACATAGTGAAACCAATTCTTGTAATTGGCGCCACTGGGAACCTGGGACGCCAGGTTATTTCCCGATTACTCGGGATGAACATCCCCGTCCGTGCATTGGCACGAAACCCAGAAGCCGCCAAACTGCCTCCTTCCGTGGAAATTGTCTACGGCGACCTTACAATCCCCGAGACCCTCGACCGATGTCTGACCGATGTCGATGTAGTGTTCCTAGTCTGGTCTGCCCCGGCAACCGCCGTTGCTCCTGCCCTGGAAAAGATTGCCAAACACGTCAAGCGCGTCGTCTTCCTTTCTTCTCCTCATCGGACTGCACATCCATTCTTCCAGCAGGCTGGTTGGCAGCCAGGCCAACCCATGGCCAACCCAGCAGCAGCTTTGCACGCAGAAGTTGAGCGAATCATTGTTGCTTCTGGACTTGAATGGTCATTTTTGAGACCTGGAATGTTCGCGACGAATACCCGGCACTGGTGGGCACCGATGATTTGTAGAGGCAACATTGTGCGCTGGCCCTATGCTGCGGCACTTTCTGCTCCGATTCATGAGCGTGACATCGCTGCAGTGGCTGCCCGGATGCTGAGCGAGGAAGGCCATAACGGGGAGGATCCTGTGATTACAGGGCCACAATCCTTGACCCAATTCGAGCAGGTAAACATTATCTCCGAAGTTGTCGGACGCCCCTTGCGCTTCGAGGAATTATCACCAGAAGAAGCACGGCGTGAATTGTTGACTTGGATGCCTCTACCTGTGGTCAGTATGTTGCTGAACGCATGGGCGGCCTCCATTGGCCAGCCCGCTTTTGTTTCGTCAGCAGTCGCTGAAATCACCGGAACACCCGCGCGGACTTACCGTGATTGGGTGTTTGATCATGCTAGCGAGTTCGGGGGATAGGGCTTTCAATTCTTTTCAAAGAAGTACTCACGTCAAGACTTCTTTGCCCGATAAGGATTGGAGGAGCAAAGGCGACTTGATCGTTTCAACGGCTAGAAATCCAGGGCAACAGACTTCCCCCATTCCAGTGAATGGGAGGACTGGCAGAATCGCGGTAGCCAGTCCTCCACCGCTTCCAACTAAGAAAGATGGGTTAGAACTGATCCGAAAGTTACCACCGTTGCCCATGGTGGTAACGAAGTTGTTGCAGTTATTGCAAAGAAAAGACGTTTCGCTGAAGGAAATTAGCGAATCCATAACTTCTGATCCAGGGTTTTCGGTGGAAGTACTAAGAATGGCCAACTCCGCCATGATCGGTGCCATGTCAGAGATCCGGTCAATCTGGCAAGCGCTGGCGATGATTGGACTTGACCGGGTAAAAGGACTGGCTCTCACCGTTGGTTTGCATGGGTTTATGGGAAAGAATGCCAATTCTCCTGTACTTCGCAAAACTTGGCGGCATATCTTAGCAACAGCAATTCTTGCCGAGGAAATCGCGGATAAGATCTATATTGATCCGGCAGAAGCTTATACGGCTGGGCTGCTCCATGATATTGGCCGCATCGCTTTGATTGCTTCAAATCCTCAAAAATATACAGATATTCTTGATTCGCTTCCTGGGAATCCAATGCGGCTTGTGGAATTAGAGCAGGTTGCTTACGGCATTGATCACCGGGAAGCTGGGGTGGAATTGGTTCGTAAGTGGAAGCTTCCACCTTTATTTGAGCGTGTCATTAGCCGCAACAAAGAACCCGATCCCGAACTGCGTGTCTTTGATTGCCCAGCCTTAATTGAGCTTTGCTGCGGACTGGCTCACACTATGGGGTTCGGCATTTTCACCCCCGCCGAAGAGTCCGATTGGAAGCTGGAATGCCAGAAGTTCATTACAGCAATGCCCGAGGCTGACCGCAAGCGAATGAATTATTGCTGGGAGGATCTGCAACTTTTAGTGGCCTCCAAGGTAAATCTTTTGGATTCCGAGGCATTTGACTGAAGAGGCACCTGAGGCGAAGGGCGAATTCCCGCTAAACTAGTAAGTACCTATGGGTCTTTCCCAATCTTTTTTCGGCCAGAAATTTGGCATTACCAGTACTGATCTGGAGCGTTACCTCAGTGAAGCATTAAGCAAGGGAGGAGACTATGCGGATTTGTACTTTGAATACGTTTCCACCTCGTCGCTTGGCTTAGAAGAATCCATCCTGAAATCGGCCACCCAAGGAGTAACTCTTGGTGTCGGAGTACGCGTAATCACTGGCGAACGCACTGGTTACGCTTATAGTGACGATCTTAGTCCTGAAAAAATCATGCAGGCCGCCCGCGTAGCTGCTTGTATTTCCAGTGGACCTGCATCCATCATCAAAACGCCCTTAGAACCCGTTGGCAAACGGGACCTCTATCCAATTCTTACTTCTCCCAACGAATCCGCGCTGATGGAACGTGTCGCGCTCGTGCGCCGCGGGGACGAAGCTGCCCGTTCTGCCGACTCTCGCGTATTCCAGGTTCAAGTTTCCTATGCCGATCAGATGAAACACGTCCTGATTGCTGCAAGCGACGGCACTGTTTCGTTTGACCGTCAACCGCTGGCCCGCTTCAACGTCAGTGTGCTCGCCAGGGAAGGGGATGGTGTTCCCCAAAGCGGCTACCATGGCGGCGGTGGACGCGTGGATCTTGCGTGGTTCCAAAACGAGAAAACTCCTGAAGATTTTGCGAAGGAAGCTGTTCGCCAGGCAATGGTGCAACTGGCTGCGGTGGAAGCTCCCGCTGGGGAAACCACTGTGGTTCTTGGTCCCGGCTGGCCGGGGATCCTGCTGCATGAGGCGGTGGGTCATGGCCTGGAAGCTGATTTCAATCGCAAAGGTGTTTCAGCCTTTTCTGGCAGAGTAGGGCAGCAGGTGGCCAGTCCACTGTGCACCATCATTGACGACGGCACCATGGCCAACCGCCGCGGTTCCCTAAACGTGGATGATGAAGGTACTCCCACACAAGCCAATGTTCTAATCGAAAACGGAATTCTTCGTGGCTACCTTACCGATAAACTCTCGGCCCAGGTCACTGGCGGAAAGTCCACTGGCAGCGGCCGGCGCGAAAGTTACCAGGCCATTCCCATGCCTCGCATGACCAATACTTTCATGCTGGCGGGAGAAAGCGATCCCGGTGATATTATCCGATCCGTCAAAAAGGGAATTTACTGCACCACTTTCGGCGGCGGCCAGGTAGACATCACCAGCGGCAATTTTGTGTTTTCAGCGTCAGAGAGTTACATGATCGAAGACGGCAAAATCACTCGCCCCATCAGAGGGGCAACTTTGATTGGCAATGGTCCAGAAGCGATGAAGCACGTCAGTATGGTGGGTAATGATTTGAAGCTGGACGAAGGTGTGGGGGTTTGCGGCAAGGAAGGGCAAAGCGTCCCCGTGGGAGTTGGCATTCCAACCATCAAGGTGGACAAGATGACGGTGGGAGGCACAGCGTGAGCGGCATTCTAGAGGAACTGGTATCCGGCGCTGTGAAGCGTGCCCTAAGCCTTGGGGCCACCGATGCCGAATGCACTGCTTCAGAAGGCGCGGAATTCAGCGTGTCGGTCCGCAAAGGTGAAGTGGATAAGTTGACCGAAGCTGGATCAAAAGCCGTTGGACTTCGTGTTCTTGTCGGACAGAAACAGGGGTCAGCCTATACTTCCGACTTGACGCGTGAAGGTGTGGAACAGATGGTTCGCGCCGCTTTGGAACTGGCTCAGATTACTAGTGAGGACCCGTTTGCTGGCCTTCCTGAACCCAGCGAGTTAGGCAAGCTCGATGGCGATCTGGCCCTATTCTACGAGGAAACGGCGCTGGTTCCTGCCGAAACGAAAATCGCCTATGCTCGCCAAGCGGAGGCTGCGGCTTTGGCGGCCGACGAACGAATTGCCAATTCCGAAGGTGCAGGATTCGGATCCTATGCGGGTCAACGCGTATTCGGTAACTCCCGCGGTTTTCTGGGAAGCTATCGCACCAGTTCCTGTTCACTCAGCACCACCCCTGTAGCCAAACTAGGCGATGCCATGGAACGTGATTATTGGTACACGATCGCCCGTCAGTTTTCGAAACTCGAGTCCCCTGAATCCGTCGGCCGCAAGGCAGCAGCGCGGGCAGTCCGAAGGCTGGGAGCCCGGAAACTGGATACTCAAAAAGCGCCTGTGGTTTTTGATCGGACGGTAGCTAAGAGCTTGCTCGACCATATTTTTGATGCCGCCAGTGGAGAGACTATTTATCGCAAATCGTCCATTTTCGTCGATAAACTCGGTGAAAGCGTGGCCTCCAAGAAACTTACGTTGGTGGACGACGCAACGCTGGTAGGCTTGTTCGGCACCTCACCCTATGACGACGAAGGTGTGCCGTCACGCCGCACTCCTATTCTTGAAAATGGGGTACTGAAAAATTACCTTCTCAATACATACACCGCAAAGAAGCTGGGTATGAAAACGACCGGCAATGCCTCGCGCGGCTTGAGCGGGGCCTCTTCCATCAGCCACGGCAACCTGTTCTTGGCGCCCGGTGACTTAACGCAGGAAGAAATTTTCAAAGCTGTCGGGACCGGTTTATTCGTCACCGAGTTAATCGGCTTCGGCGTGAACATCGTGACCGGCGATTATTCCCGTGGTGCTGTCGGGTTGTGGATTGAAGGGGGAGAATTGGCATATCCGGTTTCAGAAATCACAATCGCAGGGAATCTGAAACAGATGCTAAACGATGTGGCCTATGTCGGTAGCGATCTGGAATTCCGCGGGTCCGTCAATTCTCCAACTTTAGTAATTGGCGAAATGACCATCAGTGGACAATAATGGTTTGAGGAATTTATGGCTGCCAAGTCTGAGGAAACACGAAGCATCCCGGTAGCGGTCCTTGTTGCTACTCTTGCTGTTTTGATTTGCGGTGGCGGCGCAGGCTGGTATCTTACCCGCCCTGTGATCGCCCAACAGGATGCCCCCACATCACCCGAAGCTAAAGCCTACGTGAAAAACTTACGTTTGGCCGAAGTGGAAATGAAAGCCACGGATAGCTTCGCCAGCCAACGCTTGGTGGAAATCCTCGGGAAAATCACCAATGCTGGGGATCGGCCGTTAAAGCAGGTCGACCTGAATTGCGTTTTCTCCGATCCTGCTGGCCAAATTCTACTTCGCGAAAAGGTGGGGTTGGTCAAGGTCAAAAACGGTGCGTTGAAGCCTGGGGAGACTCGCGAGTTTCGTCTTCCATTCGATACGGTTCCTTCCACCTGGAATCAAGTTCTACCGCAGTTAGTTATCGCTCAGATCATATTCGAATAACAAATGCAAAAAACGGTTTTCTTCCTGGTTGCCGCTTCCGCTTTTGCGCAAACGTTCCCCTTCAGTTTGGCGCAGCCAGGTGAAACGATTGCGGAACTTCAAATGGCTGCCCCTGGAGCTTCGTGGAGCGTGTCAGGACACGAAGCTGCGATGGCCCAACTACAGGTGGATGAAGAAACTCCGTTCCACGTCATGCTGTTTGCCGGACCGCAGTTTTTCCCATATCGAGTGATGCTTGGAAAACTGTCGGCTGGCCCCCACCAGTTGAAGGTAACTCGAAATTCAACTTACTCCCCTCCGTCTGTCGCCCTCACCGTGAAGAGCGCTAAGTTCGAACCTTCTACGGCTACTGTGGTTCGTCATGCGCCCATGCTGTATGAGCGGAAGTCAGCTGTTGGCCAATTTACAGACATTCCGCTGCTGACATATTGCGAACAAAAGCAAGTCTCCGGCCAAACCGTTTTAGAATACACGGTGATCTTTTCCAATGAAGACGGTGGCACTTCAACTCGCGGTCTGATGGCCCGTTGGGGGCGCACCACCGATATTGAATTTGTCTATCGCGTTGTCCTCGACGCATCCGGCAATCGCATCTCAGCCATGATCCAGGGCCGCGGCCATAACGAAGGGGCGTTTACTGGCCCGTTTGAGGATGATCATCCCTTACTGCTTCCGGTTACCCAAAATAATATGGTGGCCGGCGAAGGACCCTCGGCCGTACGGTATCATCCAGCTCCAGTTGTCGCCGATTTGACGACCACTTCCAGAGAGCAGGTGATGGACGAAAACCCCATGACCTGGCGCGTCATGATGCAGGAACTGCAACGAGAGAACAAGCTTCGCCCCTATGGCCAAGTTGATGGCGAAAAGATCAGTGAGCCCGGCAATTACTTATTCATCGAAGCGAAGATCAAGAATCAGCGGTCGCGAATAGCCGCCATGGTCCGGTTGAAAGGACAACCTACTTGGTTCACCGCCAATTTGGGCCGCAACGATTTGGCGATTGAGCGAGACGGCTGGATTCGAACAACCATCGAACTCCCGCCCGGAACCAAGCCCGCACAAATTGGCGAACTTGGTTTTCAGTGCCTGGCTGCTGACCGTGAAAAAGACGCTGGTACTTGCCAGGTTGAGACCGTTGCCAAGGTGTTTTTGTTACGCGAGGATTACACCCCAGGTCCATCGTTTTTTAAACAAGCTAATTCCATAACCATTCCTTCCGGTCAAATGCGTGCATGGACCTTAAAGTAAAAGTTATTCCTCGCAGCCGCAAGACAGAATTTGCCGGTGAAATGGAAGACGGAACGGTGAAGATCAAAGTTGCCGCTGTTCCCGAAGATGGAAAAGCGAATAAGGAACTTTGTACCTTTCTAGCGCGCCACTATAAAGTCCCACAAGCCAATGTTTCGGTAATTAGCGGATCGGCTTCACAACGGAAATTGGTTCGGGTTTTGGATTAGCCATTTCCTTTCGCGCCTTCTCAATATCATCCACCAGCTTTTTGGTAATCTTGTCCGCCACATCCTTGCTTGCACCCTTTAGCTTCCCACCCTGGCTTTCCTGCGTAGTCGACCAAATTACGTCTCCATCCTTTGCAACCAACCTGACTGTCGCCACCGATTCATGCTTGCGTTCGGTGGACTGCTGCGATTCGTGATCTCCAACGGTCAACCCCAAACTTGTGCGGCTGGAAGTTCTATTGGAATTATTCCCGGGTAGTGACACTTGAGTTCGGGCATTCACACCATCGCTTGATTGGTGCGATTCGGTAAAAATCAAGTCTTCGGCCGAGCCGCGAATTACTGCATCTGCCCTCTCTTCGTTCTCTGTGAGGATGAAGAGGTTTGAATTCTGCAAGCTGGTGATGATCATGTCGCGAATGTGCTGCGCCTGATCGCCTCCGTTCAACTTGTCAACATAAACCCGGCGGATGGCAGTGACGGCTTTCAGGAAGTCCTGCCGTGGTTCCATCGCAGCGGCGAAGGAAACACCGATCAGGAATATTAACGAAGCTTGTCTCATCCTTTCCCTGCCTTTCTGGCTTCTTCATCCTGAAATGCAACTTTGCGGCCGGTCCTAGCTTCCAAGCTCACCAGCAACGTCCGAACATCGTTCTTCTGTACGCGGAATACCATTGCCTGCTGCTTCCCCTGAGCGTCTTCAAACCCGATTGTCAGAAAGTGTTTTCGCGACTTTGCCAGCAAGAATAGTGGCGAAAGGAAGACTGCGCTCAGGTAGCGCCGGTCCACTTTTTGCCCATATTCTAGAACCGTGATTTTCTCGTAGGGCACCTCCACCGTTTTCTTGCTGGCCTGAAAGCGCAGGTGCTCGTCGTTTGAAGTAACTACTCTTCCTTCAGCAGTTTTGTCGAAAGTAGCCAGGGTACCGCCGACGTATTCTACACGGTTGCCTTCGGAAGCGGCCCAGCAGAGGGTTAAGCTGAGCAGCAAGAAAATAATTGTCTTCATCACATGTAGTAGTGGGGACTGCAATAGTTTTTTCTCAGATCTGCAGCAAGGAATGCTCCGTAATGCAATTGTTGGCGGAATACAATTGGCAGTTTCCGGGATTTGTTACCAGCCGGTTCCTATTGCCGGCAAGAATGAGGTTCAATTAAGATATGCGTCGAGTAATGTTGTCGTTATTATTTTTGCTTCCTGCCTTTGCGGCTGAAAGTTTCGATCTACAGTACGGCCGGTTGGCCACTGCTTTGGCCGGGTTGTCCACAAACGATAAGACTGCTGTTGAGGATGCCATCGCCTACATTCGCAAAGGGGATAATAATTTGGCTCTAGTCCGCCTTAACGCCCTGAACAAAGAGAATCCGAAAAACTCATCGCTACGGATTCTTACCGCCTACACATTGTTGCGAACTGGCGACCTGATCGGGGCTCTGGACCATGCCAAGCAAGGCGAATCAGCCCGGGATGGCGATGCGTACAAATGCTGGTTTCTGGCTAAGATCGCCTATCTGACCGGCGACAGTGTTGCCTGTAAGCGTGAATTGAAACACGCAAAGCCCGCATTTAAAGACGACAAGGCAATGTTGTCCAGCATCAAGGATATGGAGAAAGGGTTAAAGAAGAACTGATGTTCGCCATGGACCGGACAAAAACACAAGGGACCGCTGTCCCAATGCCCGAAGAGCAACTTGAAGGCATTATCATTTCACCTGACACCAGAAGGGAGAACCGGATTCCGCCAGGGCAATCGAGAACCTTGAAATGGCCAATTCTTGATGCCTTCGGAGCGCCGAAGCTTGACCAAAGCACTTGGAGCCTTTCGATTTCGGGCTTGGTGAACCAGCCCGTGACCCTGAATTGGGCACAGTTTCTGGCACTTCCAAGAGTCAAGGTATTCAGTGATTTCCATTGCGTGACGCGCTGGTCACGTTTGGGCAATGTTTGGGAAGGCGTCTCCGTCAGATGCCTGGTGGAACTGTCTGGCGGTTTGAAGCCCGACGTGAATTATGTGGTGGCTCACGGATTCGATCAGGGCTGGACCACGAACATGCCCTTGACTGAGTTTATGGCAGAAGATGCGTTAGTGGCATTTCTTCATGACGGTGAGGATATTACGCTTGAGCATGGCGGTCCAGCGCGCCTGATTGTTCCGCAGTTGTATGCCTGGAAATCCGCTAAGTGGTTAAGCGGTCTGGAATTCCGCGAAGGTGATAAGGCCGGTTTTTGGGAACGCAATGGGTACCACATGAATGGTGATCCATGGCGCGAACAGCGCTACGGCTATTAGTAATTTCAAGCACGCCCAAAAGCCAGTCGTCGGCTGTCTCCGTTGTGACTGTTAGGAGGTGCGTGTGAGTGGGCTGGAACCATGCGCATGCTGTTGAAATTGGCAAAGCAGGCCTTGGGTCGCCCTTCGTGTTCACCCAAGATGTCCGCGTTTTCTTGAAAATGAATTCTACTCCTAAAGCGGCGGGCCGCCCTTTTTCTTTTTCATGAAACCATGCGCAGCCCCGGGAAGATGTGAGTAGCGCAAAGGTGTGGGCGCGCATCTACTCACCAAAATAGAGGGATATAGATCTGTCAGTAGTTGCGCCGACGTAAAAGGATTCCCAATATGGAGATTATTTACTAATCCTCATGAAAAGCCAAAGATGGGTATTCATTGCATGATGAAGAGTTTTGTGGCCGAGGACAGCTAGGATCTTGTGCCGCATACAAGCCTTTGCCTCCCATTTCGACTTCAATTGGCAAATTGCAATCCTTACATGGAACTACTCCACTGCGAATGCCAACAGTGCGCTCCCGGCCGTGATAGCAACGTACTGTTTTCCCTGGTACATGTAACTCATCGGGTTCGCCCAAATCTCGCCGCCAGTCTGTATGCGCCAAAGTAACTTCCCTGCCACTGCGTCCAAGGCGAAAAAGTCCCCCTCCATGCTTCCGGAAAAGACGAGGTCGCCCCCGGTTGCGAGCACGCCACCCCAGGGCGGCGAATGAGTTCGGAATTCCCAAGCCAACTCCCCGCTCAAAGGCCGCAACGCCCGCAGAGCCCCATATGGCTCCTCGTTCGGATTGTCCCGCTTGAACGCCCCCAAATAGAATTGCCCGGGCTTATACTGCGTTTCCGTCTTGAAGTAATAAGCGCCCTTTTCTCGAACATTTTGATAAAACAGCCGTGTCCGCGGGCTGTAAGACGGGCTGAACCAGTTGGCGCTTCCGTCGTCATCGGGATACACAAGAGCACCCTTGGCGTTGGGTACCGTTTCTGGATTCGGCACTGGCCGCCCATTTGGCCCGATCGACAACGCCCAGTTCTGCCGGGCGAAGCTCTTCGCGTGCAGAAACTCGCCAGTGGCGCGATCCAGAATGTAAAAAAAAGCGTTTCGGTTCGCTAACAGCAGCAACTTGCGCGTCTTGCCCTTCCATTCCGCGTTCAGCAAGACGGGAATCTGATTCGAATCCAAGTCATTGACATCATGCGGAGTAAACTGAAAATGCCACTTCAGGTTGCCGGTATCGGCGTCCAGCGCCAGCATCGAATTGGAGTACAAATTATCCCCCAGCCGAACGTCGCCGTCATAATCCGGCCCTGGATTTCCAGTGCTCCAATAAATTAGATTCAATTGCGGGTCAAACGAGCCTGTCAGCCACGTCGTTGCGCCTCCGTATTTCCAACTGTCGCCGGACCACGTCTCGTTCCCGGCCTCCCCTGGCGCAGGCGTTGTCCAAAATCGCCAGGCGCGTTTACCTGTCTGCGCGTCATAGGCGTCCAAAAACCCGCGCACGCCGTATTCGGCACCTGCAATCCCGACAATGATCTTGCCCTTTACCGCCAGCGGCGCTGCGGTAATTGTATAGCCCAGTTTGTAGTCGGCAACAACGGCCTCCCAGCGCACTCGCCCTGTCTGTGCGTCGAGAGCCACCAAATGGCCATCGATAGTCCCAATAAAAATCTGGTTTCCCAGCAGAGCCACTCCGCGATTTACTTGGCCACAGCATACAGGTACGCCCTCGGGAATTGGACGCCGGTAGTGCCAAAGCGGCCGGCCGGTTTTCAGGTCCAATGCTGTTACGTCACTGGGCGGTTCGCTCAAATACATGACGCCGTTTGCCACCAGCGGCGTAGCCTCAAAGTGCTGCCTGCTTCGAATTTGGTACATCCAGGCCAACTTCATCCGCCCTACGTTCGTCCGGTTAATGTGCGCCAACGGCGAGTAATGGTGCGATGAAAAATCGCCTGAGTACGTCAGCCAGTTATCGGGTTCCTGCCGGGCTCCCACGATCCGTTCATAAGGCACCTGCGCTAGCGCCGTAACGCTGGACACAAAGACGGACACAACGATATGCACCAAGCTGTGCACCCCCAGGAAAAGCAGTTTCATGGCGTCATCTCCTGCCAGCCTGCAAGAAACGCCGTAACATCATCTAACTCCACTTCGCTGAGTACTCCGCGATAGCTCGGCATCGGAGACCGTCCTGAATGCCGCTTCCATTCGCGCAATTCCCATTTCCAGAACGAATGCACGCGGCCTTGAGCATCCAGTAGTTGCAGCGAAAATGTGTCTTCGTTCACTCGTGAGCCGGTCACCTTCCGGCCGTCTTTGGCCAGAGCTTCCATCATTACAAATCCGGCTGGCAGGTCTGCGCCCGGGTCAGTTAGCGATGTCCTCAGATACACCGGGCTTCTGCGCGCACCAATCCCAGCCAAATCCGGTCCAACCACCCGATGGCACCCCGAGCATCCGATGTTCCCGAAGTAGATTTCCTTGCCGCGTTGCGGGTTTCCAGGCAAAGCCGGCGCAGCAGCAACGCGTCCCAATGTCCGGACGTGCCCGATCAATAAATGTATCTCACTTTCCGCCAGCGCCACCCCTGGCATGCCCGAATTCGGTATGCCTCGACGAATCACGCTGAATAGCGCCTTATCGTCAGGTGCATTTCGTAGCGTTGGCCGTGCGAGCGCCGGGCCCCGACCTCCTTCCCCACGCTCGCCGTGGCAAACCGCGCATTGGCTAAGGTAGAGACTTTCCCCCGTCGGGGCCGACAGCAGCGGCAACGTCGAAATCATCCACGCCAGCGTTTCATATCGCATTCGCCAAAGTGTATCAGTAAATCCACCTGACTTTGCCGCAGATTGTGAGTTGCGGAGAATTCGGCTGCCGCCCACCAAGTTTGTGGGAAAGGCACTATTTTCGGCACTTGGCCCGGAAATAGATTTCAGGTTGTGAGTGCAATCAGAGATAAACAGGTGGATCGACAAGATGGAGAAAGCTGCTCTTGAACGTAATGGCGCATGAACGTCTTCCTTGGCACCGCGCTCAGGTTTCATCGAAGGAAATTGCGTATGCGATAGTTGTGCCAATAATTGGCAATCCCTTTGCTTCTCCGACATCGGCCAATGCCGGTCAAGCCCGGGGGCGAATTCCTGAATCCCCCTAGGGTGCTAAATGAACCATCGCCTTACAACTCCCAGTTGATCTCAACTGCGTTCAAACTCAGTTTGCGATATCGCGGTACCCAATTACCTTCGCACGATGCGTCTTCAAGCAGGGTTAGAATAAGAATCATGTCAGGCAACATCACGACGGTTCAAGAATATTTGAATGCGCTTCCAGAAGATCGGAGAGAAGCTATTTCACAGGTCCGGAATGAAATTCTTAAGAGCTTGCCCGAAGGATATGAGGAAGGGATCCAATGGGGTGATATCAGCTATTTTGTGCCTTATTCGATCTATCCGGACGGTTACGACTCGAAACCAAAAGAGAGATTGCAGTACATCGGCCTAACAAACCGAAAGAACAACATGATGATCCGCCTAGTCTGCATGTATACAAACCCTGAGCTAAGGGCAGATTTTGAAGAGGCGTACCATGCTTCCGGCAAGAAGCTCGACATGGGAGATGGCTGTTTACGATTCAAGAAGGTTGAGAACTTGCCGATGGATGTCCTTGCAAAACTCGTGGCTCAGTTGCCAGTCGACAAATTTGTCGCTAGTTACGACAAAAAACGCAAAGAAGCCAGAAAAAAGTAAAGGATCCTACCTTGCGACAGAAGCGATTCATTTGTTGTGAAGGTGACATTGCCAATTCAGGTGCAATGGGGGCGTGTCAAGTAAATTGTGTAAACGGCACATCTTTCTAACACATTCCCTGTTAGATTGAGCGGCCCTGAGCGGAACTCGCCTCCCGGTTCTGGAATCCTGGCGCGAACGCGCAAAATCCCGGGGTTTGGCGCAGAGCCCATTCCGAAAATGTTCTTCTTCCGGTTCTTGGAGTTTCATTGATGAGTTGTTCATAGACAGGTCCGCGACACAGTACGCTTCTTCAAATCTGAGTCGTCCAGTTGCGCGCCATGCCGAGTCTCCCTGAGCTGTCCTTGCTGGGATGTCGCCTAGGAATTCTCCGGGCAGGACGACTTGCCCACCTTAATTCATGGTTGTCTCAAATTCAACAGCGTTCATCGGTCACTTAGTTTCTAAAATGACATGGCTGTTAATCAGATAAGGGCGCCGAACGAACCTGAGTGCAATTTTTTTCTGGCTGAAGTAAACTACCTACAGAAGGTTCCAGCCCGAAATTTTTCCAAGTCAGAGGTGCCGGCCCCGATAGAGCCGCGCCAACCAGGAGGTCCTTTATGGATCGTAGAGATTTTCTTAAGAGCGCATCGGCACTGAGTGCCGCAACTAGCGCATTTGCAGCTAAGGCTGTAAAAGGTGGCACAGGCCGAGTGCTTGGTGCTAACGATAAGATCAACATTGGCGTAATCGGCGTCGGCGGACGCGGCTTTTATGTTGCAAGCGAATTTGAAAAAGCAGGCAAGCGCGATAATAACTGCCAGATTGTAGCCGTCTGCGACGTCTACGAGAAACGCAAAAAGCGGGCGGCGGAGCGCTACAAAGCTGAAGGCTATTTGGATTGGAAGGAAGTGATCGCCCGCAAGGATGTGGATGCCGTGATTGTGGCCACTCCTGACCACTGGCATGCTCCGATTGCATTGGCGGCCATGGATGCAGGCAAGGACGTCTATTGCGAAAAGCCGATGTGCCACACGGTTGCTGAAGTGAAGCGACTGGTGGATACGGTGAAGGAAACCAAGCGAGTAATGCAGGTTGGCTCGCAGACAACATCGGGTGACCAATGGCACAAGGCGAAGAAGGCGATTGCTGATGGCATGTTGGGCAAGATGTTGTTGAGCCAGGGGTCCTACCATCGGAACTCGGTTGAAGGCGAATGGAATTACACCATTGAACCGAATGCCGGTCCTGATGGCAAAGGTGACGATTATCTGGATTGGAAGATGTGGTTGGGTTCGGCTAGCAAGCGTCCTTATGATGCTGACCGCTTCTTCCGTTTCCGCAAGTATTGGGATTATTCCGGCGGCATTGCCACGGACTTGTTCTTCCACGTGGTTGCGCCGATGAACGTTTGTTGGGGCGAAGCACAGTATCCGCACAAGGTGATGGCAGGCGGCGGAATCTACGTGTTCAACGAGAAGCGTGAAGTGCCAGATACTTTCCATTTCATGGCTGACTATGCAAAGGGTCATTCGTTGGTGCTTAGTTCTTCAATGGCCAATTCCCAGCACATCCCTGGTTTGATTCGCGGGCACGAAGGCACGCTGATCATGGTGGAGCATGGCCGGTTTGAAGGGTTTGCTCCTTACTTGACGATGAGGCCTGAAACGGTGGGCCGTGAGAATGCGAAGAAGAACATCAACCCCGATTACAAGTTCGGTAAGGAAGATGTGAAGATTGCGGTGGAAGAATACAGCGCGATGGAACGGCACGTGGACAACTTCCTGAAGTGCATCCGGACACGGGAAACGCCGACGTTGAACGTTGAAATTGCCGCGAGGGCGCAGGTTACCATTACAATGGCGGTGGAAAGCTATCGGCGTGGCAAGGTGTTGTACTTCGACGAAAAGAAATTCCAGATCGTTGAAAAACCACCTTCAGCTTAAGGTGTTTAAGTTAGAATCAAAAACGGTCAGAGCTTCGTGCTTTGGCCGTTTTTCATTTATTTTGAATCCGAAATTGCAAAACAAAGCCATTTTGCCTGTTTCAAGCAATCAAGAAATGCGGGTGACAACTAAAGATCAGCTGAATTTCCCCTCTTTTCAGTGGCTTGCAAAAATGCAACCGTTGCGCTTTCAAAAACCTGTGAGACTCTTTATTCAGGAAGACAATTGCTGGCCAGCAACTTCCCAAAACATCGAGTCCTCGAGGCGATTAAATCCTCTGGCGTTCTAAATCGAATCTGAATCGCAAACACGATTGATAACCGTGGATACGAGCTGGAAAAGCAGGCTGCTTGTTGGGAGCAGCCCAGAAGGTGAAACGAGGAACGCCAGTTGAATAGAATTTGCGTTTGTCGGTTCGCGAGGCTGTAGTGTGTTTGTCGCGAATAACTTCCTAAACTAGGGAATTGTGGTAAATATTTCTATGGCCAAAGAATTAATCCTCGAACTTCGGGAAAAAGGCTTTTGCGTGCTGAAGGGGCACCTTGAGCAGTCCTTGATCCGTACTTGCAAGGCCAGGTTTTGGCCAACTCTACTTGCGTACATCAATGCTAACCGTCTGGCACCGAACCGAGGTCCGCATCGGCACTTTCTTCCAGTGCCGTTTGATGGGACGGGTTTTTTCCCTGAATTGTTTTTTGATGATCTGGTGCTCCGCATTGTTCGCGGGACAATGGATGATAGGATTGTCGCCGGCCAATGGGGCTGTGATGTTCCACTCCTGGGTTCAGAGTATCAGCTTCCACACGTGGACTATAAGCGCCCGCTCTTTCCAGAAATTCCTGACCTGGAGTTACCTGTTTATATGCTTGTAGTCAGTTTCGGTTTGGTCCCAATCACTCTTGAAAACGGACCGGTTGAACTTGCGCCGGGGACACACCGGATGGGTCGAAACGAGGCTCTGCGAGCAGTGGAGACTTCTGAAATTGAATTGCAACCGGTGCCGCTAGAGATCGGAGATGTACTGATTCGCCATCCATGGTGCTTGCATCGCGGGTCACCGAATCGAACGGATGAACCGCGTCCGTTGGTTACTATCCGCTACGTGCGCCGTTGGTATGCCGACACCAGCCGTGACGTTGCTCCCATTCCGCGTGCCGTTTGGGATTCGCTTCAGCCCGAACAACAGAGCTTGATGCGATTTCCAATCGGTGATTGAACAGGCGCGCTACAATTACAGGTAAGACAATAATGACAACCTGGGAGCGCATTCAACGCCACACGCGGCTGACCAAGCTGAACTATGCTTCTGGAAATCCGCCGCCGCCTTTTCTGATTCTGTTTATTAACTCCATTTGCAATCAAACTTGCGAGCACTGTTTCTATTGGCGAAGTTTGAATCAGCCGGACGATCTTACTTTTGCTGAATTGGAAAAACTTTCTGCTGATTTGGGCCGGATTGAAAACCTGAACCTTTCTGGTGGGGAGCCGTTCCTACGCAAAGAATTCGCTGACATTTGCAGGATGTTCATTCGCAACAATGGAGTGGAACAAATTTACGTTCCTACTAACGGATCGTTTGCGGGAAAGACAGTGGCAGCCCTGGAACAAGTGCTTGAGGAAAAGTCGTTGGAGCTTTTCGCTTGCGAGCTTTCTTTGGACGGCATGCCCGATTACCACAATAAATTTCGTGGCATGAAAGACGCATTTGACCGTGCTATGGAAACTTATGATGCGTTGGCTAAGTTGCAGAAACGCGACGCGCGGCTGCGGATTCATTGCATCTCCACTGCGACCAGTGAAAACATGGACGAGGTGATGCGGCTCACCCAATACCTTTACGAACGTTGCCCGCAGATGGATCATCATAACCTGGCGATGATTCGTGGGGACCGCAAGAATCCTTCGTTGCATGGTCCGAAGTTGGAGCAGTATCAGAATCTTTACGCGCACGTGCGCAAAATTTGGATGCCTCGTGAAGAGCAGCGGTACGGTTCGATTATGGAGCCGATGCTGCAATGGGCGAAGACACGGACAGCGGTGGAGCAGCGGCAGGTCGTACCGTGCAGTGCGGGACGCCTTACTGGTGTGGTGTATGCCAACGGTGATGTGAGCCTGTGTGAGAATCATCCACCGGTGGGGAATTTGCGGAAGAATTCGTTTCTGGAAATTTGGCGCAGTGCTGAGGCGGACGGGTTGCGGCAATCGATTGCAGCAAAGCAATGCTGGTGCACGAATGAAGTGTTTCTGTGGCCCAGCATCAACTATCAGCCTGCACAATTGGCGCGGGCGATGATTGCGGCCAAGCCATGGCGCAAGGATGTGGAATTGGTATCGATTGGCAACATGCCCGTGCCACAGGCTTCCACCGAGTTGAAGGTTCTGAAATAATTTCAGCGCAGGGCTTTTGCTACGGCGGCGGCAATGAGGGTGGCACCGGGAGTGTCACTGTGGATACAGATGGTTTGAGCTAAACCAGCTTTTGCAAGTTTTCGCGCTTGAGCGGCAGCTTCTTCGGGATCGGTGATCAAGGCATCGGCGAACTTTCTGGAACGGAGAGAGCCATCAGCCTCGTAACGCCGATCAGCAAAGGCTTCGCCAGCTACTGAAAATCCTTCTTCTTCAAAAACTGAAAGCATCAGCGAACCGGCGAGTCCGACTAGCGTCACATGGCGATTGAAGCGAGCGGTGCCGCGGGCAATGGCGCTGGCCAATGCGGGGTTGTTCACGGCCTGGTTATAGAGAGCGCCATGAGGTTTGACGTGGGTGATCTTGTTTGTGAAAACAGCGAGTGCGCAGATCTGTTGGAAGACGAATTGTTCGACGGCGCTTAAAGGCATGTTCAATTCCAGACGGCCGAAGTTGGCTTTATCTGGATAGCCGGGGTGGGCTCCAATTTTCAAACCGTGGCGTGTGGATTGTTCGACGGAAAGTTTCATGGTGGATTCATCGCCAGCATGTCCGCCGCACGCTATGTTCACAGAGGTTAGATAGGGCATCAATGATTCCTGGGAATCTATCCCTTCGCCGATGTCGGAATTGATGTCAATCAGCACAAGCGCTCCGAAGCAGGCTTTCCTGTTCCAGTAATAAATACTGAGCAAACTGAGGCACTACCAGTTCAAACTTGATTTCGTCTCGGGGGCGCAATTGGCCGACGCTTGGTAGATCTGCCGTGATCACGTTGGCGAGTTTAGGATAGCCGCCGGTGGTTTGCTGATCGACAAACAAAATGATGGGCTGCCCACTGGCGGGGATTTGGATAGCGCCAAGGGAAACACCTTCGGTGATCATCTGGCCGCTGAGAGGTGCTTCGATGGGGGCTCCGTCGAGGCGCAGGCCCAGGCGATTGGAATCATCGGTTACTTGAAAAGTTGATTGGTAAAAGGCGCGAATGGATTGCTCTGAGAATAATCTTGCTTGGGGGCCAATTGTTACACGCAATAACTTGCGAGGGGCGAACTGCGTCAAAGTTTCGGGAGCAATGAAGCGATTGGCCGAATTTGAAATGCACTTGCCGATGTGAAGAACATCGCCTTTGCGAAGCGCTCGGCCCTCGAACCCGCCGAGGCCGCTTAGTACATGCGTCGACGCACTCCCTGCAAACAGTGGAACAGCGATGCCACCTTGAACAGATAAGTAACAGCGGGATCCGGATTGCATTCCGCCGATTTTCAAAGTTTCCCCGGCACCAATGTTAAGAGTGCGCCACATGGGAAGGCCGCATTCTGCGCCGGTGAGGGCGACTGCAGCGCCGGTTGTAAATCGAAAGGTTCCGCCGAGCAACGTCATTTCCAGTGCGGCATCATTTTCTGGATTGCCAACAAGCCTGTTGCCGAGACGTAGAGCAACGGGATCTGCCGCGCCGCAGCGAGAGACGCCGAGCATTCCATAACCGGGGCGGCCCAGATCCTGAACGGTGGTGAACATGCCCGGGGATACAACTTCGATGGTCATAACGGTACAAAGCGAACGTGGTCTCCTGTTTCAAGGAAGCTCATTGGTTCGCGTGCAGGATCGAACATGGATTTTGAAGTGCGGCCGATCAATCGCCAACCACCAGGAGTGGAAAAAGGATAAACGCCGGATTGATTGCCGGCGATTCCGACTGAACCGGCAGGCACGATTTTGCGAGGAGCGGTGAGGCGAGGGGTGACCAGAAACTCAGGCAATCCAGAAAGGTAAGCGAAACCTGGGACGAAGCCGAAAAAAAGGACTTGATAGATGGCGGAGGTGTGGCCTTCAATTACTTGTTGCGGAGTGATGCCGTGGAACTCGGCGACGCTTTGAAGGTCGGGGCCGTCAGTGCCACCATAGCGAACTGGAATGTCAATCAAACGCGGTTCGGGAGGCGTGGCGGTTTCGACGTTGAACAAATGTGCCTGGATGGATGCTTCAATAACCGCATGGTTAGTTTTCAGCGGATCGAATACGATGAGAATGTTTTGATAGGCCGAGTGGAGGTTCACTACACCCGGCAATTGCTGAGAGGAAATCCAGCGTGTAACAGTTGCAACATCTCCGCAATGCAGCAGCACTGATTGGTCGCTGGCGTAGCGGAATTGGATGGCGTTATTAGGCGATGCCGGCAAGCACTCCACGCATATAGGCGAACGATTCGCGCATGCCGGGAAGCGGATCATTGGCATTGATTTCGTATTCCAGCATCACTGCGCCGCTGTATTTGATTGACTTCAGCAGGCGGAACATTTTGGCGATGGGCAACGCTCCTTGGCCAACAATCACCTGACTGTCTTTGTTCATTGGGTCGCGCAGATCTTTCACATGCATGTCGAAGAGGCGGGGACCGGCTTCTTTGATGGATTCGAGGATGTCAGCACCAGTGCGTGATGTGTGGCCGATATCGATGCAAAGGCCCATTCGCGAATCCATGTTTTTCACTTCTTTCAGGACTGATTGAGGCGAAGGGAAATGCTTATCTTCCGGCCCGTGATTATGGATGGCTGCTTTGATGTTGTACTTCTTCACGTACTTTTCAACAAGGGGAAGAGTCTTCAGGGTTGGGGCCATGACGATCAGTGGAAAGCCCATGGCCTTAGAGTAATCGAAATTCAGTTTCACGTCATCTTCGTTTTCCGAAGTGAAAGAAATGTTGCCGCCGCCAAGCACGTGCAATCCGGCATCATCGAAATCCTTGCGAGCAGCTGCCCATTCTTCAGGCGAACTTTTGATCTTGGAGTGAAACTCCTTGATGTTGACATACTTTACATCCAGCTCCTTCAAGGCTGCAATGGCCTTGGCACGAGTCATACTGCGCAGCGAATAGGATGCAACGCCGAGCTTGAAGCCCGCAGAGGAATCGAGCGGATGAGCGTCGGCAGCTGCGGCGAACAAAGGAAGCGCAGCAGCTCCACGGAGCAAATCGCGACGGGATAAGGCAGAATCTTGAGGCATCGCTTTATAGCATATCAAATAGGCAAATTCTTCTCAGCCCAATTCAACATTTCAACTTGGCGAGGTTTGTTGCCCAGGGCAACTTCCAGGTTGACGTAGCGAACGCCTAACTTGGCGGCCAAACGGGAAAAGGAACCATCGTCTGTGGGTGGGACTTTGTTTTGCAAGACTACATTGAATGGCGAACTAGCAAGGATTTGATAATCGGCGGGATTCGTGCAGAGGAAAAACTCATGGGGATTTTGGCTATCGGCAAGATTGGTTTGATCGCTGATGGATACTTCATCGCGAACGGAATAGCCTTCGGAGTTGTTGTGCAGGGCAAGGAGCAGGCCGCCTTTGGGAGGAAGAATCATACGTATGAGTTTTTCGCGATGCTTGTCAAGTTCGTCGAGCATATAGAGATAGTCGGCTTCTGAAGCTCTGGGGTTCAAGCGCCGGAAATTGGCTGAAGCGCCGAGGTGAGACCATACGCGATTAGGATCGAACGAGAGGCCGCCTAGTACGACGTTTCGCTGGGTGTTTTTCACGAGGAAGGCTACTCCGTTTTGCGTTGCCATGTGTTCGGATAGCACTTCGCGCGCGGTACTTTCGTTGCCGTGGATATGAAGGTAGCGACGGCTTCCATGTCCTTTGCGAATCGTCTGAAAGGAGAGTGGGCCACCATGCAGGGTGCTTCGATTCATGAACGGAAGAATTCCGAAAGACAGCAAAGCATCGCGTCTTGTTTGCATCCCTTCATTGTATAATTAGCCATCCAAATGAATCGAAGAACTTTTCTTGCAAGCAGCGCGGCGGCAGCATTCGCAGCCGAAGGATCAAGACCCAATATTTTGTGGGTGACGAATGAAGATATGGGGCCGCACTTGGGTTGCTATGGCGATAAATATGCTATTTCGCCTAACCTGGATAAATTTTCCGAAGGTGCGCTGCGGTACACGACGGCATGGTCTAACGCACCCGTTTGCGCACCTGCTAGAACGACTATCATCAGCGGGCTGTATCCGCCTTCGACGGGCGCTGAACATATGCGATCGGAGACCCGGTTGCCGGATAGTATGAAGATGTTTCCGGTATTGCTGCGGGAGGCTGGCTACTATTGCACTAACAACGCCAAGGAAGATTACAACCTGGTGAAGACGGGCCAAGTGTGGGATGAATCCTCGAACAAAGCACACTGGGAAAAGCGCAAGCCAGGGCAGCCGTTTTTCGCGGTCTTCAATTTGTTGATTACACACGAGAGCCAAATTCGCATCAGACCGCACAAATGGAAGCACGACATTAATGAGGCACGGATCCCCGCCTACCATCCCGATACGAAGGAAGTACGCGAAGATTGGGCGCAGTATTACGACAACATTACGACCATGGATGCTGAGGCTGGAGCGATTTTTGATCGACTGGAAAAAGCTGGACTGGCTGAGGATACGATTGTGTTTTACTATGCCGACCATGGATCAGGCATGCCGCGCAGCAAACGTACGCCATTCAATTCCGGGCTGCAGGTGCCGATGATGGTTCGAATTCCGAAGAAATGGCAGCATCTTGCGGGTAAGGATTATAGGGCTGGAGGAACATCGAGCCGTCCAGTGAGCTTTGTTGATTTGGCACCAACGGTTTTGAGCCTTGCCGGTATCACGCCGCCTGCATATCATCAGGGACATGCTTTTCTTGGCCAGCATGTTGAGCCTGAGCAGCCGTATGTTTATGGATTCCGTGGGCGGATGGATGAACGGTACGACCTGATGCGTACGGTGCGGGATAAACAGTATGTATATGTGCGCAACTACATGCCGCATCGAGTCTATGGTCAGCACATTGACTATCAGTTTGAAACACCGACAACTGCTGTGTGGAAGAAACTTTTCGATGAAGGAAAGTTGACGCCACAGCAGCAGCAATTCTGGAAAACCAAGGATCCGGAACAATTATTCGATCTGACAAAGGACAAAGATGAAGTAAATAATTTGGCATCTTCAGCGGCGCATCAACCAATATTGCGGCGAATGCGAAAAGCGCAACAAGATTTGGCTCGAAAGATTCGCGATGTTGGGTTTCTGCCGGAATGTGCAATCCATTCGCGGGCCGGGAAAGGGGCTCCGTACGATGTTGGGCATGATGATCAAAGGTATCCATTTGAACGGGTGTTCGCGATGGCAGAAGCTGCTTCAATGCTGAAGGCGGATGCAATTCCACAGCTTGAAAAAGGATTGAAGGATGCTGATAGCGCCGTGCGGTATTGGGCAGCAATTGGCTTTTTGGCAAGAGGTGCGGCGGTTGTGCAAGCTCATTCTGGAATTTTGAGGCAAGCGCTGGCGGACGCGGCTCCAGAAGTGCAAATCGCAGCAGGGGAGGCTTTGGGGCGTTATGGGAACGATCAGGAATCGGCTGAAGCTGCTGCTGTTCTGTTGCAATTGGCTTCTATAGACAAGCATGGTCCTTACGTTGCATTGCTGGCTCTGAATGCTTTGGACTACATGGGTAAGCGGGCGGCTCCGTTCAAGAAGGAAATTGCGGCGCTACCGACTGAGACGAAAGGGTATCCGCCAAAGTTAGGAAGCTATGTGCCGCGCCTGGTGGAAAATATGATTGCTGGCTTGGAGGGAAAATAGAGTGCGGCTGCTGCTGTTTGCATTTGGAGTTTCGCTATTCGCCGAATCCCGCATTGAGACGGGCGAAATCAATGGTGCGAAGTATCACATTGAAATTCCCGAAAACTGGAATCGCGGACTGGTTATGTTTTGTCACGGGTACTCGCCGAAGCCTGGAGTGGTGGGCCACAGCAAGCAGATTGAGCCTTTCCTGGAACAAGGTTATGCAGTTGCGCAGTCAGGATATTCGGGTGGCGGTTGGGCCGTTGAAGAGGCCATTCGAGATACGGAAGCTCTGCGTCTGCATTTTGTTGAGCAGCATGGGGAGCCTAAGCAGACCTTCGTTAGTGGAATGTCTATGGGTGGGCACTTGGCGTTGGCCTTCATTGAGAAACAGCCGGACGTATACAGCGGTGCGCTGCCGTTGTGCGGTGAAGTGGCGCCAGCGTATACGTTCTTGAAGCAGCACGTGTTTGATCTGCTGATCCAGTTCAGCTACTACTTCCCGGGAGTTGTTCCATCACCTGGCAAGTTGCCAAAAATCCATCAAAGGAGCAAGGCTAAGACGGAAGAAATAGCCAAGGCACTGAGCCTGAATCCAGAAGCGGCCAAGTTACTGCAACAGCATGCTGGTGTGGCTGACAACGCTACCCTGGCAACGGTGCTGGAATTTTTCACGGAGATATTGACAGAGCTGAAATCGCGCAGCGGGGGGAACGCCTTTGATAACCGGAATACCGTTTATGGAAACGGCGACGCTAAACTAAACGCGGGAGTGGAACGGCTTATGGCGAGCGCGAGCGCCGCTGGTTATGTGCGTTTGCACAGCAATCTTTCCGGGCGACTTACTAAACCGGTGGTTGCTATTCAGACTACATTTGACCAACTGATTCCACCATGGGTGACTAACTATTATTCAAACTTAGTTGAACAGAATGGGGTCACACATCTGTTTGTACAAAAGCTAATAGAAGGTAAGGGGCACTGCAATATTAGTCCAACCGAGATAGGCAAAGGGTTCAAAGAGCTGAGGGAATTTAAATCTAACTAATTATTGACCGCAGCACATTCCCGTGGACATCAGTGAGCCGGCGAGCGATGCCATTGTGATACCAAGTCAGCTTTTCATGGTTTATGCCCATTAAATGCAAAACTGTCGCATACATGTCATGGACTGTAGCAATGTCTTTGACTGCTCGCCGACCAAACGGATCGGTCTCACCATAACTTACGCCTGGCTTCACGCCGGCGCCTAGCATCCAGACGGTGAA
>JAYUSZ010000370.1:0-21312 GCA_043755435.1 Bryobacterales bacterium
TGAAATCCCCTATCATTTGGGAATCAACTTAATTTCGAAAGTGATCCTACATGGCAAAATTCTTTTTCAACAACCGGAGCTCGAATGGCTAGGCGCATAGTGGAATGTGTTCCCAATTTTTCTGAAGGTCGGCGTAAGGATGTGGTGGATGCCATTGCCTCTGCCGCGATCAGTGTGAAAGGCGTATGGCTGCTGGATAAAGAAATGGACCCCGATCATAACCGGTCTGTCCTGACGCTTGCTGGCGATCCCGAAGCCATTTTAGAAGCGGCTGTGCTGGCCGTGGGCGAAGCTTCGCGCCACATTGATTTGAATCACCACAAAGGCGTCCACCCGAGGATTGGTGCCGCCGATGTTGTGCCGTTCATTCCACTTGAAAATATCACTCTTGACGAATGCACCGTGCTGGCCGAAAAAGCAGGTCAGGAGATCTGGAACCGTTTTCAGATCCCTGTCTATCTCTATGGAGCAGCCTCGAAGAATCCGGAACGCACAGCTTTACCCAATCTACGCAAAGGAGCCTTTGAAGGTTTGCGTGAAGAGATCAAAACCAATCCTGATCGTCTTCCCGATTTCGGCACCAATCGCGTCCATCCCACTGCCGGTGCTGTTGCTGTTGGTGCTCGGAAGTTTCTCATCGCCTATAACTTTCACCTGGACACTAAAGACGTTAGCCTGGCGAAAAAAATCGCTGCGGCTATTCGCGAATCTTCCGGTGGTCTCGCCTCCGTGCGGGCCTTGGGGCTGTTCCTCGAATCCCGCCAAGTGGCTCAAGTTTCCGTCAACCTCACCGACTATGAAAGAACGCCCCTAGGACAACTGTTCGACGCTGTGGAACGTGAAGCTGCAAAGCTGGGGACCAAAGTTCAATCCACTGAGTTGATAGGACTCCTGCCGCGTCAGGCTTTGGATCAGGCTGGAGCACACATGTTGCGGCTTGAAAAATTTAGCGGCTCCATGGTGTTGGAAAACCGGCTGCTGGAAGAATTGCCACCCGAGCCCTTGGCTGAATTCCTCACTGACCTCAGCCCCGGCCGCGCCGCTGCCGCAACCGCTGCTATGGCTGCTGCGGTGGCCGAAAAGATGGCGCGCATCTCCGGCCTGGACCATCAATTATTCACCGCAGACAAACTTTGGCTGGCCGAAGCCGCCGTACGCGACGCAGTGGTTTACGGGCGTGCCCTTGAAACGGGTGAAGAGGCCGATTGGCTGGCCGCCACTCATCTGCCCATTGAAGTTGCCACACGCGCACACAATCTGGCGAAGAGCATGGAGGAGTTGCGTTCCAACGCCCATCCTGAATTTCAGACCGACGTGGAATCCTCTCTGTACCTGTGCCGTTCCGCCATCCAGGCCGCCATCACTTGCATTCAACCGAACCTCAGCCGTATTAAGTCGGAAGAAACGCGCAACGAATTGAATGCGCGCATCTGGGCGTTACAATAGAGCTAAGTGCTTGTAACTATCGAATCGAAGACGGAGCGCCCGAAATGGCTGAAGGCTCCCGCTCCCGTCGGAGACAATTATCGTGAATTGAAGGGATTGGTGGAGCGGCTGCGGCTGCACACGGTTTGCGAAAGTGCTGCTTGCCCCAATGTGGGTGAATGTTGGAATCAACGCACTGCAACCTTCATGATTCTGGGCAATGTGTGTACGCGCCGCTGTGGCTTTTGCGCCGTGCAAAAAGGCGTTCCGCTTGAAATGGATTTCGATGAGCCGCGCCGCGTTGCTGAGGCCGTGGAAGCATTGGGTCTTCGTTACGCCGTGGTAACAAGCGTCAATCGCGATGACCAAAAAGATGGTGGCGCGGAAATTTTCGCCATGGTGATCCGCCAAATTCGCGAACGAGTACCAGGCTGCAAAGTGGAAGTGTTGGTGCCCGATTTCCAAGGCTCCCATCCAGCCATGCAAACCGTAATGGCTGCTCGTCCCGACGTACTGAATCACAATACCGAAACGGTGCCGCGGCTATATCGAATGGTGCGGCTGGGCGCGCGCTACGAACGGTCGCTGGAAATGCTGGCTTACGCTAAAAGCCTGGACGCTTCCGTTCCTACGAAATCCGGCTTGATGTTAGGCATTGGCGAAACCAAGGAAGAAGTACTGGAAGCGATGGGCGATCTGCGAGCTCACGGCGTCACCATCTTAACGTTGGGCCAATACTTGCGGCCGTCCCCAAAGCATCTGCCGATTCTGCGCTACGTCGCCCCGGAAGAGTTTGCTGAATACAAGGAACGCGGCAAGGCAATGGGGTTTGCCCACGTAGAATCCGGGCCGCTGGTACGCAGTTCCTACCACGCCAGTGAGCAGGCTTAAGCGCTAGCTCCCGAAAGCTTCTCGCAGCGTCTTATAGCTTTTCGCCACAGCCGTCAGCGGATCTTCCTTGCCTTCCATTTCCAGCGAAACATAACCCGTGTATCCAGCACTGCGCACTATCTTCGCAATGCGCTTGTAATCTAAATCCAGCGTGTACCATTCGCCGCCACCATGATATGTCTTGGCCTGAATAATATTGGCAAACGGTGCCAATTGCTCAATGCCCGCATACGGATCACCAGGATAATTCCCCGTGTCCATATTAATTCCCAGCCATGGCGACCCCACCATTTTATGAATCCTCAACAGCACGTCCACTTTAGTCGTCAGGCCCCAATGATTTTCCAGCGCCATCATCACGCCATGCTTTTCCGCAGTGGGGATGCATTCCTTAATGGAATCCACACACCAACCAATGGCGTCCGATTCCGCAAACCCCGGAAGCGCCGGTTCATCACCTTTCACTTTCATCAAATCGTCGAAGCTCTTAATCGTTTTCCACCGGCCGGAATTCAGACGGATCGCCGGAATCCCCAACTGGGCGGCCAGTTCAATGCAGTGCTTCGTATGTGCCACATGCTTGGCGCGCTCTTCTTTATCAGGCGAAACAAAATCCTGATGGATGGATAGCATCACCAGGTCCAGCCCCTTGCGGAAGGCTTGCTGGCGCAGCTTGTTCAAGTACGGCAACTCTTCGCTTTCAAATTGACGATGCAAAAGTTCAACACCATCAAACCCCAAATCGTAAGCGCTGTCGATCACCTTTTCAATCGGATATTTCGCCGTTTTGAAATGCCAATAGGAGTAAGTGGAAACAGCCAGACGGATCTTGCCCTTGCTGTTCGGTGCCGCCACCAATGAATTAGAACTCAACGCCGCGGCAGCACCGCCGGCGATCAGGCTAGTAGCCGCTCTTCTTGTCAACGACATTTTCAAGAGGTTCTCCTTTTGTGTAACGGTGGAAGTTATCGACGAACAACTGCATGGATTCATCCATCCAAGTGGAAGTGTGATCGGCGCAGTGAGGCGATACCAACACATTTTCCATATCCCACAGTGGGCTGGATTCCGGCAATGGCTCCTGATCAAACACATCCAGCACAGCACCGCGAATCCATTTTTTCTGCAACGCTTGGGCTAAGGCAACTTCATCAATGATCGGGCCTCGGCCAAGATTCAAAATCACACCAGTGGGCTTCATCGCCTTCAGTTCTGCGGGGCCAATCAAGTGTTTCGTTTCCGGCGTCAATGCAGAACACACCAATACAAAATCGCACTCGGCCATCATTTGCTTCCGGTCTTCCACTGCGAAAAGTTTGGAAATGTAAGGGTCGCCATCATTCAAATGCGGCCTGCGCGTGGTTGCCATAATTTTCATGCCCATAGCATGAGCCCGCCGCGCCACCGACTTTCCGATTTCTCCATAACCAATAATTCCCAGTGTCTGACGGCTAACCATGTCAACATCGAACTGCTCCCAACGATGCGCAATTTGACTGCGGCGCATTCGTGGCAGATCCTTGGCGAAATACAGAATTCCCAACATTCCGAATTCTCCCAACGATTCCTTGTAAACTCCGCGAGCATTTGTCAGCACCGCTGGCCCATTCACCAGATCAGGGAACAACATCGTGTCCAGTCCCGCCGACATGGAATGCACCCATTTAATATTCTTAGCCAGTGGCCAAATATCTTTCAGCGCGATGCCTGCATTCATGCAGTACAGCAGGCAATCGGCTTCTTCCCCAAGGCTGGAGAACGATTCAGGCCGGTTTCCAACAGCAATGCTAGTCTCAATCGGAAGCTGATCCAGCAGTCTAAGATAAGGGGCAGTCGGGTTCCCGACAACGAGTAAAGTTTTTCCTGACATGAAATGATGAATTTAGCACAGCCGGACAGGTGGTGGCACCGCTTGCCCTGCGCCTTGCATTGAAGGACACTAGGATTGTGCCAGAGATTTGTAGTTGCGGAACGCAATTAGTTGAGGCGGCCCGTTTCTGCCATCGATGCGGTAAGCCTCAGGGAGATTTGCTTACTCCCGAAGAACCTGAAAGTTTCGAAAGCATTCCCGAGCCCCAGGCCCCCACTCCCAAACCTCCACCGCTTTCCCCGCTAGCCGATGTGGCCCTCAGCGAAATCAGCTTTCACAATCGCGCTGCTGTTGCAGTGGCCATGCTGGTGGCGTTGGTGTTCTGGTTAATCACGTTCGTCCCTCTGCCTCCCGTGATTGCTGTTCCGCTGCTTTTCATAGATCTTCTTGCGGGTGGCTTCTTCGCTGTCTGGTTCTACGCACGCCGTACCGGCCAAACATTGACCGTCCGCAGCGGTGCCCATCTTGGATGGCTGACCGGGATTTTCTGCTTTGTGATTGGTACTGTGGTTGCTGCCATCAACATGCTGCTGATCGGTTTCACGGCTGATAAGAATTTCTGGGAAGCCTATAAAAAAGTTCTCATCGAAAATGGCCAGCCCGCCGGTGACGTGGAAAAATTGATGCAAGGAATGCAGGATCCTTCCGCCGTGCTACTTATCGTTATTTTCAGCATGGCCTTTTTCTTCGCAGTCTTCGTATTGTTGCCAGTGCTGGGCGCAATGCTGGGAGCTAAAGTTTTAGAGGATTAACTCCCTTACAACTTCCCCCGCAGCCCAATTCATAGTATTATGCCCTTGTCCATCCCAGGAGCACTCTTTGAAACACCATATCCCTTCTCGTCGTGAAATTCTTGAAAACTGCATCGGTCGCGGTTTTCTGCTGGCCAGCATTCCAATGTCTTCCACCTCGCTGTTCGCCCTTTGGCAACAAGGTGAGAAAATGGCAGCCAAGCCTACTTCAACCGATGTCTTAGGACCTTTCTTCAAGAAGGGCGCACCCAACCAAACCAAGCTTCATACCCCCGGCGATCCTGGTTTCCCCTTGCGCGTCTCCGGCAAAGTGGTGAACACCCGTGGCGATGCCGTGCCCGGTGCTCGTGTCGAAATTTGGCATGCCGATCACGTCGGACTTTACGATCTGCAAGGTTACCGCTATCGGACTAAACTCGAGATTGAACAGAAGGGCGAATATGCAATTGACACCATCCTGCCCGGCCACTATGATGACCGGCCTGCTCAACATATTCACTACATGATCACTGCTCCCGGCCATCGCACTCTGGTTACCCAAGCCTATTTCGCAACTGATCCTTTCTTCAAAGGCGATCCTGACAAGAACATGAGGATTGCTTCCAGCCGCGAATTGATCCGCCCTGTAACTCTGATTGAACAACCCGGAACCCCGCGCTGCACCATCACTTTCGACATCTGTCTGGAGAAAGCCTAACCCATGAAAGCTTCCTCGCTGTGGTTAATTGCCGCTTTGGCAACTGCTGAAACTCTTCCAGGCGACCGTACAATATCTGCCGGCTCCGTGGTGAATTCCGTCAACTTCACTGCCAATGGAAAATTCATTGTCGCCAATTGCCGCGACGGAAAGCTGCGCCTGTGGGATGCCCGTACGGGCGAACTGCAGCGCACACTGCCTCTGGAAAAAGGTGTTTCGGGCGTTACGCTTGCCCGTCAATCGGATACTGTCGCCGTTGTCGAAGCAGGCAAAATCAAAGTATGGAATTTGAAGACCGGGGAAACTTCCAGTGCTTTTTCCCCAGTGGGCCAACCGCCGCGCCGCATCGGCTTATCGAAGGATCAACAACTCACCGCCGTCAGTTCCGCTACCAGCAACACTGGCAGTGAGGACACAATTCGCGTTTACGACGCCGCAGGAAAAGAACGCTTCGCCGTCGCAGCAGGAATTGGCGGTACCAGCACCATTTCGTTCTCGCCTGATGGTTCCATTCTTGTAGCCTCCAGTTACGATACAAATATTCGCGCCTACAGCACACGCAACGGAGAGCTGGTTCGCTTCATCGAAGAAATTCCCGTAGCCATGTTTGACGCTGCCTTTTCCCCCGATGGCAAAATCTTCGCCACCGCCGGGGCTGACCGCATCGTCTACCTGTTTGATGCCAAATCCGGCAGGTTGCAACGGAAACTTCCAGAGCAGCCGGAAATGATTTCCTCACTCGCCTTTTCCCCTAATGGCCGCTTGCTGCTTACCGGCGGATTCAGCGTTGTCACCCAAATGGCTCCCGTGAAATTGATGTTGTGGGATCTGGAATCGGCCAAACCCATTCGCACGCTGGACGCCGCTCATCGCGTCGGCTCAGTTGCATTTTCCACTGATGGCACCTTAGCCGCATCCACCAGCGGCGACGACAAAATTCACGTGTGGGGCGTCCCCGCTTCAAAATGAATTTCAAATTAGTTGTCCCCGCACTGCTCGCCGCAACTGCCTGGGCGCAAACCTCGCAGGAAACTCGGAACAAACCATTCCCGCCATACAAGGTGATGGGCAACATTTATTTTGTTGGCACCGAGGATCTTGGTTCCTTCCTCATCACCACGCCCGACGGACATATCCTAATCAACAGCGACTACGAATCCACTGTTCCTCAAATTCGAGCCTCGGTAGAAAAGCTGGGATTCAAATTTAGCGATATCAAAATCCTCCTCGGCAGCCACGCTCACGGCGACCATATGGAAGGCGATGCGCTAGTGAAGGAATTGACCGCTGCTCAAGTGATGGTGATGGATCAAGATATTCCAGCCATCTCCCGCCTCACTCCCAAAGGCAAGCCACACCCGATTGACCGCGTGATTCACGATGGTGAAGAAGTGAAGTTAGGCGGCGTAACGTTGGTGGCGCGTCTCACTCCTGGCCACACCAAAGGCTGCACCACTTGGACCATGAAAGCGCAGGAGAATGGCAAATCCTACGACGTCGCCATTCTAGGCAGCATCGGCGTGAATCCCACGTATATTCTAGTGAACAACAAGAACTACCCGGAGATCGCTGAAGATTACGTGAAGGGTTTCAAGGTGCTTCGGTCCCTCCACGTGGACGTGTTTCTCGCGGCGCACGCCGGCTTCTTCGGCATGGCCGCTAAATACGAAAAGCTTAAAGAAGGAGCGGCGAATCCATTCATTGATCCGGCTGGGTATGTCGCGCACTTGGATTTGCAAGAGAAGAACTTTAAAGCGAAACTTGCCGAACAATTGAAGGCTGCGAAGCAAACCAACACACTATGAGCCAACGGGGACACTGGTGCTTGGCACACAAGCTATCAGTGCTCCAAATGAAATCTCCGTTACTGTACTGAAGTGACTATTGCTTCGCGCGAAAAAAATTCCTCAGCACCTGATTTAAAGTCAGCCAGTGAAGCAAACTGCTTATCGACTGCGTTAGTTATTCTTGAACGATCTTTCTTGCTCAAATCATTCTCAAAGTCGAAATGCACTGCCACACTTCTAAACCGGGTCTTATTCCGCTGAAAATCAAGGCAGGTCAATGCTGCTAATCTCGCCTTTGCGCTTCCTCGAACCCCAAAGAGAAAAATGTCCTTAGGGGATACAGGGAAACACCAATCTACTTCTAGGTCTTCTCTGTCAGCAATGGGAACGTGCTTTTCAATCGGTGAATAACCAGACAAGGAGGTTTTTACGAAATCATCCAGCAATTCATAGAACAGGTTTTGAACAACTGCTTGGTTAAACATCTGCATATTGCAAACCTTAGCCACTGTCTGAGCGAATTGCAAAATACTGGGATACAGACTCTCTGGGGAAGTTTCTAGGAACATCCGCCCGCGAGCTAGCGTTACACCGTTCTCCGATAAAATACGCTCTAATATTTTTTGCTTCGAGGAAGTTTCCACGTCGTAGGTGTAGGACAATCGCATCAACGTTAGCCCATGATCGGTAATCACCAATGGTCGGTCGGACACACTCGGAAAATCAATAAACAGATCGACCATATCTCCGTCCTCATGATAGAACGGAGCCATAACTTGTACGATCCCTGGCCTCTTTTCGTGAAATGCCACATGATCGTTAAACCCGTTCTTTAATTTCTCCAGTATTGGTGGCAGCATGGCGGAATCAAAACAAACCTTTTTGTGATCTTACTTCAAAGTGTCGATCAATGTCACTCTTCCTGATATTTATGGCGACTACGAAGTATGCTATAGCTTCCTCGTAAGACGCATATTCTTTCGTGTGCTCCGCAAACTTATCCGCAGCAAACCCAAGCTTTAAGGAATGCTCACTACCTTTGTGAATATGGTAGCCCCAATGAGAATGCTCGCTATCTTTGTAAACGCTTGCGTTGAAGACTCCATGCTGGCCGTTACATCGCAGGAGTCCAATCTCTGGCCTCCCATCCTTCGGAAGATATCGCAATCCTATGGAAAAGTTTTCCTGAAAATCCTCGCACTGTCGCATGAAAACCACAAATTCACCAGTAACATCGCTTGGACCGCTAAGCTTCATGTTGTTACGGAAATCTCCCCCCTCCAGTTTCGAGCTTTTTTTAGGGGGATCTACAATTGCTTTTTCGCAAACTATCAGCGCGTCAATTTCTAGCTGTGTATACATTCAACTGAACCGACTTTATCATGAACCAACTAAGTTGATGAGTTAAATAATTACCGCCTTTTTGGATTCCCTCCTTTTGGATTCCCTTTAGATACGAACTACTTGATCCGACCGAATAGCAGCATATTCAATGGCGGCAAGGATATCCTCACGTTCAAGAAACGGATAATCTTCAAGGATTTCCTCGTAGGTCGCACCATGTGAAAGTAGTCCAAGAATATCGCTCACCCGGATACGATAACCGCGAACGCACGGGCGTCCGCCGCATTGTGCATCGTTGATCGTAATCCTAACAAGGCGCGAATTCATTTCAAATGGACCTCATGTTGAGTTTACAGCCACGCCGATCACCACACAATAAAAAAAGCCAACCACCGCACCCTGAACCACTTGCGCAATCCCCTTGCCCTGGCCCGCACAACCACATGCGAAAATCCCCGTCAAGGAGATACCATGCAATCGCATTCAAAAAAGATCAACATTCACCAATCCCTCGCCCAGCAAGCCGTGCTGCTTTCAAAGGAGGATCACCTCAACTTCAACGCACTCTGCTCATCCTTCCAGTCGGACATCCAACCCCGTGATGCCGTCGAGGGCGCCATGGTCAATCTCATCATTCTCGCCTCCTGGAACCTCCGCCGGGCCGACCGTGCCGAAGCCCAACTTGCGAACACTGCTAAAGAAGCGCAAAGGGCCCAGAGGCAACCAAACGATTCAGGAACTCGGGGGATTTCCCCTGCCGCTGGTGCTCCGTTTTGCGCGAGTTCTAAGGAAGACCCGCTCCTCTCCGATTCCAAAATCCTCGATCGCATCGCCATCTTCCGCCTCCGTGCCGAACGTTCGCTCTTCAAATCGCTCAAAGAACTCCGCGCAATCAGAAAGGAAAATCCGCCCGTAAAACCACAAATCCGTTATGAATTGAAGTACATCAACCCCAAACCGCTCTCGCCAAAAATCGAAATTTGCAAAACGAACCCAATCGCCGTTAAACCGCTTCACGCTGTTGATAGAATCAATCTATGAAGGGCCTTACCGATATCCCTGGCATCCGCGTCGGCCATGCCTCCGATTACGACGCGCTTACCGGCTGCACCGCAATCATTTGTGAAGAAGGCGCAGTGGCTGGGTGCGATATCGGCGGCGGAGCTTCTGGCACCACTGAATTTGACGTAATGAGTCCGCAGCACGTCACCCCGTTTGTGCACGCCATCACTCTTGCTGGAGGCTCTGCCTTTGGCCTTGAATCGGTCAGCGGTGTGCGCCGATTTCTGGAACAAAAAGGCGTGGGTTTTCCCACTGGCTATGCCAAAGTTCCCATTGTTCCCGGGGCCATTTTGTACGATCTTGGCATTGGCAAACCCGGCATCCGTCCAACGCGCGAAATGGGCGAAGCTGCTGCTGCTGCCGCATCTGATAAAGCAGTTGAAGAAGGCTGCATCGGCGTTGGCACCGGTGCCACAGTTGGAAAAGCTTACGGTATGGATCGCGCCATGAAAAGCGGCATCGGTAGCTTCACCATTGAACTTTCCGGAGGCTTGATGGTCTCCGCGTTTGCCGCCGTGAATGCCTTTGGCGATGTGGTTGATCCCAACACTGGGAAGATTCTCGCCGGCTCTCGCCTCTCCGCCAAAAGCGCCGATTTCGCCAATTCCGTGAAAGCCCTGCAAAGCGGCATTGAGCGCGGCTTCGGCCGCAGCAACACAACGTTGTGCGTCGTTGCTACCAATGCGCGCCTTTCCAAAGTGGAGGCCACTAAAATGGCCCGCATGGCCCAGGCCGGCTTGTTGCGCGCCGTGCGTCCTGCGCATACGATGTTTGATGGAGACGTGGTCATCGCTCTTTCCAGCGGTGCCAAGCGAGCTTCCGTCAACGTGGTCGGCGTCACCGCTGCCGACGCGCTGGCCGAAGCAATCGTCCGTGCCGTGAAAAGTTCAAAAGGAATGGGCGGATTGCCCGGGTTGAAGAAATAACATATGCGAAACCTGATTCTATTTCTTGTCACATTGTTCACGCTCCAAGCCGCAACTCCCGTCGATTCCATCGTCCCCCCCGGCAAGCAACCTGTCAGTGATGCCATCTTTGCCCGCCGTGTTTATCTCGACGTTTGGGGCTTGCTGCCCACCCCCGAACAGCTAACCGATTTCGTCGATTCAAAGGCCACCAACAAGCGCGAAAAGCTTGTCGATTCCCTCCTCGCCAACAACAGCAACTACTCCGAACACTGGATCAGCTTCTGGAACGATCATCTGCGTAACGACGAAGGTGTGGTCTACCACGGCGAACGCAAATATATCACCAAGTGGCTTCGCTCCGCCCTTGAAAAGAATGTGCCCTACGATCAATTTGTCCGCGCACTGATCAGCCCCACCGCCAAGGACGATCCCGAAGGTTTCATCATCGGCGTCAATTGGCGCGGCACCGTGAACGCCAGTGAACTGCCTCCCATGCAGGCCGCGCAAAACACCGCGCAAATATTTCTGGGCGTCAACTTGAAGTGCAATTCCTGCCACGATAGTTTCATCAGCAAGTGGAAATTGAAAGATGCTTATGGCATGGCCAGCTTCTTTTCAGACAAGCCTTTAGACATGGTTCGTTGCGATGTTCATACCGGCGAAATTTCCAGCCCGCGCTATCTGTTCACCGGCGAGGAACTCATCAGCCCTTCAGCATCACTCGCAGATCGGCGCGCCGCACTTGCCAAAATGATCACTGAAAAAGATCAGGATCGCTTGGCGCGCACTTACGTGAATCGTGTTTGGAAACGACTCTTCGGCCACGCCATTGTGGAGCCTGTCGATAACCTCGACGCTAAGGCTTGGAATCCCGATTTGTTAGCCAGCCTGGGGAACGAATTCAAGGCGTCCGGCTTCGATATGAAGGCACTGTTGAAACGCATGCTCACCTCGCGTGCCTATCAATTGCCGGCCGTGGAGCCCGCCGATAAATTCGTCTTCGAAGGTCCGCTGGCACGCCGCCTCACCGCCGAACAGTTCTCCGATAATGTAGCCGCTCTCACCGGCGAATGGCGTTTGAAGCAAAGCGGGAAGAGTGCCGAATACGTTCGCGAATGGCAAGTGAAATCCACCGCGCTCACCCGTGCGCTTGGACGGCCGATTCGCGATCAAGTCACTACCGAACGTCAGGATGCTGCCACTATGCTGCAGGCCCTCGAATTAGTGAATGGCACAGTGCTGGCCGATCAACTTCATCTTGGGGCTCAACGCATGTTAGGCGTTATGAAACCGCCGCCCCAAAACATTTTCGATAGCGGCAGTCTGGGTGCCTCCAAGCCCGTGAATATCGAATTCGATATCACTGGCGTTGATAAACTCTGGCTCCTGACTGAGGATTTCGATAGTTACGACCGCACTCGTGTCCAGGCTCGTTGGGGAAGTTTGAAGCTCAGTGGCCCCGCGGGCGACCAGCAATTGCCAGACGAATGGGCAGGGTTACCTTCTGAAAAAATCCTCGATTTGAAAGGCAAAGGCTTCACGAAACTATCCGCCATCTTAAGCTGCGATGAAGCCAGCAAAGCCAGCGACGTTGGTGCAAGGGTGCGCTTCTTCGCATTCAAGAACGAACCCGACAAACGGCAATTGGTGAAAGTGATTGGAGAACAACCCACAAGGCAAAATTGGAGTAGCCTCGAATCATCACAGTTGATTGATCGCGTCTATCAATACGCATTGAGCCGTAAGCCGAACTCCGCCGAAGCCAAAGTGGCGAAGGCCATCGCCACTCTAAACGGCAAACCGTCCCCCGATGGCCTGGAAGATTTGTTGTGGTCCCTATTTGTCTCACCAGAGTTTCAATTCATCCGCTAGGAGCACAATATGCAAAGAAGAGACTTTCTGAAAAATGCTTCAGCGGCAACCCTCTCGGCCTTGGCCGCAAGCAACCCTCCTCAACTGTTCGGCGCACCCAAGCTGGAAGCTACTGCCGATACTGTCATCCTCCTTTGGATGGCCGGGGGCATGGCGCAAACCGAAACCTTCGACCCTAAACGCTACGAACCTTTCGTAACCGGCATGGATCCCAATCGCGTCCTCAGCACCTTCCCATCAATTCCTTCCAAGGTCGATAACATCCGACTCAGTCAAGGTCTGGAACAACTGGCCAGTGTGATGGACAAAGTAACCCTGCTGCGCACTTATCAGGCTGGCGACCTTGGTCATATTCTGCATTCACGCCATCAGTTTCATTGGCACACTGGTTACGCTCCGCCCTTATCCGTCGCTGCGCCGCACATGGGCGCTATGATTGCCCGCACGCTTGGTCCGAAGAATCCCGATATTCCGGCGTTCATCGACATTGGTCAGAATTTGGAAATTGGCGCCGAAAGCGATTCGCTAAAAGCATTCCACACCGCAGGCTTCTTAGGAACCGAGCATGGCCCCTTCTTCATCACTGACCCCACTGAAGCCGCCCGCGCCGTGCGTCCGCCAAAGCACATCACCAAAGAACGGTTTCAAAACCGCTATGAAAAATACAAAGAACTGATGGCCGCCGGTAGCCAGTATCAACAGGAATCGTTGAAGCGTTCCATTGAGAATGCACACCGTTTGTTGTCATCTCCCGCAGCCAAAGCATTTGACTTGTCACTCGAATCTGCAGAGACAGTCGCCAAATACGATACAGGCCGCTTCGGCCTGGGCTGCCTGCTAGCCCGTCGACTCACCGAAGCGGGTGCTCGCTTCATCGAAGTCACCAGTGAATATATCCCATTCCGCTATTGGGATTCGCACGAAAATGGACATGAGCGCGCCAGGATCATGAAGGAAACCATTGATCGTCCAGTGGCTCAATTGATTCGCGATCTGGATGAACGTGGCTTGCTGAACAGGACGTTGATCGTGTTGGCCAGTGAGTTCGGTCGCGACATGATGACCGAAGGCAAACCGGAAAAGCCAGTGCAGGATCAAGTGAAAGTACCGGACCGTTTAACCGAGATGAAGCATTACGGCATGCATCGCCATTTCACCGAAGCAGGCAGCGTTTTGCTGGCAGGCGGCGGGATGAAGCGCGGTTATCTCTACGGCACCACCGCCGATGAGCGGCCTTGCAAAGTGGTGGATAAGCCAGTGCGCATTGAAGATCTCCACGCCACAATTTATCGTGCAATGGGCATTCCCGCAAATCAGGGTTACCTGGTAGAGAGCCGTCCGTTTTACGTTACGAAGGATGGAAAAGGCAAAGCCATCAGCGATGTCTTCTCACAAGGATGAATAAAATGATTCCTCTTTTCCTGCTCGTTTCATTGTCGCTTGCGGCTCAAACTCCGGGCGTTGAAGCTTACGTTCCTATGCTCACTCCCACTAAAAAGGTTGATGCCACCGTTCCCGAATCAGGATTGCAAGGAAGAGTCCATTTTCTAGTTACGATTGATTCCCAAGGCCAAGTGAAGGACGCTGAGGTACTCTTCTCAAGTGCGGAGGATCTTAACCCTCTGGCAATTTCAGCCGTTAAGGAATGGCAATTCAACCCAGTGTTGCGCGGCGGCAAACCAGTATTGGCTTACACCGATGAAATTGTAACCTTCCATACCCCGGGCAAGAAATTCACCGCAACTTCAAACCCGGCTGAAAGGTTGGCCTACTCACGTTTGGCCGATCTGCGTAAGAAGTTCCCTCGCTCCGATTTGCAAGTGCTGGCTGATTTCGAACAAGAGGCAAGCGGAGCCAGTCCCTTGCAACGCAGCTTCGCTTTGCCTAAGTTAGCCAAGGCCGCATGGCGCGCAGGAGCAATGGACAAGGCATCCAAATATGCACAGGAGCTTCTTGAAACACTCGGGCAGTCAAAGCAGGATTGGAACTCAGGTAATGCAATTCATGACGGCAACATGGTGTTGGGTCTAGTCGCACTCAACGCTGGCAATGTGCCGCAAGCCAGAAAGTATCTGCTTGAATCCGGCAAGACCCCAGGAAGTCCTCAAGCCAATTCCTTCGGACCGAACATGTCACTAGCCAAGGAACTGGCCCAAAAAGGAGAGAAGGAAACCGTTCTGGAATACTTTGCACTCTGCCGCAAGTTTTGGAAGATGGGCGGAGAGAGGCTAGATCAATGGTCCGCCACAGTGCGCGCTAACCGCATCCCCGACTTCGGTGCAAACCTCGTCTACTGACTCAGTGCCCCTGAACTTTCAAGTACTTTGACAAATCGGGAAACAGAAGTTCCTTCACTTCTGCCTTCTCCAAGTCCGCAAGCTTCACCAGCGTCGCACCACTGTCAACATTGGCTTGCGGTGTTTCCCCTTTCAGCTTTTGGCCAATGGCCTTCGTAGCCTCGTACCCCATGCGGAATGGATTTTGCACCACCAGCGAATCAATGAACCCGGCCTTGAGATCGCCAATCAACTGATCGCTGGCATCGAACCCCACCAGCTTCACGTTCTTAGCCCCGCGCCCCTTCAAAGCCTGAACGGTTCCCGCCAGGCTCGATTCGTTGTCGGCAAACAGTCCTGCCAAATCAGGATGAGCCGTCAGAATGTTCTCGGTTGCCGCCATCGATTTCGCCCGGTCCGCCATGCCAAATTGCATTGCCACCACATCAATTGCAGGGAAGTTCTTGCGCATCTCGTCCTGAAAGCCATGTTCGCGTTCCATGGTGCTGGCACTGCCGGGCATGAATCCAATCACTGCCACTTTGCCCTTGCCGCCGATCACCTCCGCCAGCCGCCGAGCCGCCATGCGACCTCCCTCTTCGTTGTTCGTTGCAACAAAGCTCACCTTCTTGTTGCTGTCCAATGCGGAATCGAAAATGGAAACCGGGATGCCCGCCGCAGCCGCTCGTTCCACCACTGCCACCAGAGCCTTCTTGTCAACAGGAGCCAAAACGATGCCGGCCAAATGTTTGTTCACCATCGAATCAACTATTTCGATTTGCCTACTGGAATCAATCTCCAGCGTAGGAGCATTCCACTCCACCTCAAAGCCATATTCCTCGGCAGCCTTCAAAGCGCCTGCATGCACGGTTTGCCAGAAGATGTGGTTCGCTCCTTTCGGAACCACGCCCACTACCTTCTTCTCACTTCTGGCACAGCCCGACAGGAGCAGCATGAGTATGGTCAACAGAATTCGCATGGTAGGTTATTGTAATATGCCGCTGGTTAAAGTTGCTGACCTTTCCGAAGTCCCACCAGGAAGGATGAAGGGTGTTGAAGTGGGGGCTCAGGCAATTGCATTGTGCAATAACAAAGGAAACATTTGCGCAATTGACGGAACTTGTCCACATTCCGGCGGACCCATTGCTTCCGGTGCGCTCTACGACAATATGGCAGTGTGCCCATGGCATTGCTGGGGATTCAATATTGAAACCGGAATCAGTGACTTTTCCGAATCCATTTCCGTTCCTGTTTTCAAAGTCGAAGTAGTGGGCGGCGAAATCTTTGTGGATGTTCCATAGTGCCTGAACTTCCTGAAGTGGAAACAGTGGTTCGCACTTTGCGGCCCTTCGTGGTGGGCCGCAGAATTGAAGAGGCCCGCTTCTTCACCCCTCTGATATTGGCGGGCAAACCGGAACCACAAGTGGACGGCATGGTAGTTGCATCAGCCACCCGATATGGCAAGAACATTCTTCTGCAGTTGGATCGCGGAGTGTTGGTAATCCACTTAGGGATGACCGGAAAGTTGCTGGCTAACGCAACGCCAGGGAAGCATACCCGCGCAGTATTCACTTTGGATCAGGGTTCCGTGATCTACGATGATATTCGAATGTTCGGTCGCATTGAGTTTGGCCTCGAACTGCCAGCGAATGTCGCAGCGTTGGGTCCTGATCCATTGGAGACAACAGCCGCCGATTTCGTTGCAGCGGTTCGCGCACGCAAGACCCGTATCAAGTCGCTGCTGCTAAACCAGAACGTCTTTCGTGGACTTGGAAACATCTATGTGGACGAAGTGCTGTTCCGCTCCGGCATCCACCCGCTAGCACTCGCTCAGCGCTTGAAAGCCGAGCGGTTACTGAAGCTGCATGCGGTTATCGTTGAAGTGTTGGAAGCATCCATCGCCGCCGGTGGCTCGTCCATTTCAGACTATGTGGATACAGCAGGAAGGCAAGGTTCGTTTCAAGATCAGCACCAAGTGTATGGCAAAGAATCTGAGCCGTGCATCAAATGCGGTAAGGCGATTACAAGGATTGTTGTGGCACAACGCGGCACTCACCTTTGTGAGTACTGCCAGAAACGCTAGCAATCAAGAAATCCGGATTTCGCAGTCCGCGACCACTGCAAGTAGTTGCTGTTCGTTGGATGCTCAATTGTCCGGTTACAACCAATTCGGATAAATTTCACGTCCCGTAAATGGCTGCTCCGCAATAGCTTCAAGATTTCCGCCTGAGTGAATCACGTCGGACCATTACAAAGCACTGTTACCTTCAATCAGAAGATCTTTGAAAATTGAATCAAATCGCCGAGTGCAAAATGGCGTTGGAAATTTCCGCCACAGTTCTCATTGCTTGAATGTCATGCACACGAATCATGTGCGCTCCGTTCAACACACATGCCGCCACTGCCGCTGCTGTCGCGTAGTCAGGAGCCTTCGGATCGTAGGTTCCAAGGAACGACTTGCGTGATGGGCCCACCATAATGGGCAGTTCCAACCGGGCAAGCGCCGGCAGCAATTCAATGAGTGTGAAATTCTGTTCCTTGCGTTTGCCAAATCCTAAGCCCGGATCAATCACAATGCGCGACCGGTCAACACCAGCCTTCATCGCGCGGCTCACGGATGCGCCAATATCAAACATCACTCCGCCCATTGGATCCTGCATGGGAGCAAGCTTCGCCCAGGTATCGGGAGTGCCCCGCATATGGTTGATCACCAAACCAACATCGCGCTGTGCCACCACTTTTGCCAAGCCTGGATCAAAGGTCAGCCCGCTGGGATCGTTGATGAATTCGGCACCATGTTCAATAGCCTTTTCCGCCACACCTGATTTGTAGGTATCTACCATCACCGGCACGCCCAGCTTATTCTTCAAGCGTTTCAAGACTGGAACAAGACGACGCAACTCCTCAGCTTCTGACACGCGCGCCGAACCCGGTCGCGTTGATTCCGCACCAATGTCGATGATGTCAACACCTGCTTCTTCCATTGCTAATGCATAGGCGAACGCGTTGTCCGGGTCAAGATGAAGACCACCGTCGGAGAACGAATCGGGAGTTACATTCAGAACTCCAACCAACAATGGGTGGTCGCCCAATTGCAGTTCGCGGTTTTCTAACTTCATCAGAAAGCGTTTTGGAATCATTCTTATTCGTACCGTAAGCAGACAATCGGATCCAGCTGCGCAGCCTTGTTGGCAGGATAGTAGCCGAAAAACAAACCAACACCTGTTGAAATCAGAACTCCCAACACTACCCACACCAGCGATAATGTAGCGGGAACGGAAGGCGCAAGCGAGCGGACCGTGAAGGCGATAAGCCCTCCCCATACGATACCAAGAATCCCACCGATCAACGTCAAAACTACGGCTTCAATTAGAAATTGCAGACGAATGTCGCTCTTGCGGGCACCCACCGCCTTGCGGATTCCTATCTCAGCGGTTCTCTCGGTCACTGAGATCAACATGATGTTCATCACACCGATGCCGCCAACAAGCAATCCAATGGAACTGATCACACCGGTGAGGATTACCAAAGCGCCTGTAAGCTGCTTCCACAGCGCACTTATGAAGTCTGGTGAGATCACCTCGAAATCATCTTCGGCCGAATTGGGAACTCTGCGGCGGCGGCGCATTGCTTGCGTTACTTCGTCCTTACCTTGTTCAACCGTGTAATTCTTGTCGACGATAAAGGCAATAGCCACTTCCTTCGAATTCGGATAGTTCTTCCTAAAATCACTCAACGGAATGACCGCAAATTGATCGATACCAGGACCACCAAAGGCACCGGAATCTTTCTCCAGCACGCCGATTACTTCATAGAGCTTGCCATTGAGCCGGACGATCTTCCCGACGGGTTCGGTTGATGGGAAAAGAGAACTAGCGATGTCGTTGCCAAGCACAACTACAGGCCGCGCATGTTCCTGATCGTATGCAGAAATGAAGCGCCCTATGGCGGCTGAAAATTGCGGCAACGCATCAGCGTATTCCGGTTCTACTCCGCGCAGAAGGATTCGCTCCACCCGTTCATTTTCGTAGCTAATGTTGTTGGTTTCACCAAAAAAGAATGCCCTAGTGATGAAAGCGGTCGCGGTTTTCAGGGAAGGACAACTGGACCGCACATATTCAGCGTCCTCGAAATTGATGAACTTGCGCTTGCGAAGTTTTTCGGGCAGGCTGCCAAAACGAGGGCCACCGTTGATGCGTGCGACAAAGAAAGTACGGGGACCAAATGCTTCCACTTTCATCTGCACAAACCGGTTCAGGCCTTCAATGATGGACGCCACCGCGATCACTGAAGTGACTCCGATAACGATGCCCAGAATAGTTAACCCGGAACGCATTTTGTTTGCTTTGAGTGTGTCGAACGCCAGCAGTACATTTTGATAGGCTTCTTCTCTTGTCATATCATTCCGCCCTTAGCGCATCCACGGGATTCAATTTGCTTGCCCGCACTGCCGGATAGATTCCGAAGAACAACCCGATAATCGAACTCAACAACATCCCGCCGATGGCGACTGAAGTTCGCACCGACGCAGGAAAGGAGGTGAAGTTCCGCAACATGGTGGCAGCCAGGAATCCAAGCCCAATCCCGACAATGCCGCCCAGGAGACATTGAATAACAGTCTCCACCAGGAATTGACCGCGAATGTCCTTTTCGGTTGCACCCATTGCCCGGCGTACCCCGATTTCCTTGGTGCGTTCGGTGACCGATACCAACATCACGTTCATAATGACGATGCCACCTACAATAGCCGAAATAGCACTGACCATCACGAATACCAGAAAGAACGAACCGCTAATGCTTTGCCAAAGCGACATGTAGGTTTCGCTGGTCGCCATGAAGAAGTCGTCGTCGGCTGCAGGCTTCACGTGTCGGCGAGCGCGCAGAGCCAAGCGAATTTCGTCCATCGCCAGATCCATAATTTTGGCTCCACCGGTGGCCTGCACTTGCATGGTCACTGCTGTATGGATGCCCAGTTTCTTTAAGTACGTTTGCATCGGGATCACCAGGAAATTGTCCTGATCTTGCCCTAACACGGAGCCGATTTTCTCAAACGTTCCAATGACGATGAATTCGTCTTTGCCGATCCGAATGGATTGTCCTAAGGGGTTCGAACCAGGAAAGAACTGCTCAACCAGCATGGAGCCGATCAAGCACACATAGCCTGCGCGGCTATCCTCGGTTTCTGAAAAGTAGCGACCCTGTTCTACCGTTCGGGTATCGACGATGCTCATGTTCGGCGTGTGGCCGTAAAGATTGATGTCAGCCAATTCCTTTTCGGCAAAGCGGACCCGAGTAGAACTGCTAGCCGTAGCTCCAACTGCATTGCAGCGCGCACAGGCAGGAGCCACTGCTTCAACATCGGCCATTTCGATTTTGCGATTCTTCAGGGCTTTAATGATGACGTTGAAATCAGTTGCGGCAAATGGTGTTCGTGCAACGCGGAACACGTTGGTACCAAGATTGGCGATCTTTTGTTCAACGTAAAGATTGGCCCCTTCCACGATAGTCACCACAGTAATCAGGGTTGCCACACCCATCGTTAATCCCAACATCGTCAGTGCTGCACGCAGCTTGTGCGATCGAATGGCCTCAAGGCTTTCAGCCAGATTGTCGGAAAGTAAAAGCATTGGGTCTACTTACATTGTAAAGCTGATACGATATTTTGAACCGACCATGTTGAATCGCCGACAATTTCTGACTCTTGCTGGAACCGCCGCTGTTTCAAGCGCGGCAACCAAAACCAAGCCCAATGTACTCTTCATAGCCACCGATGATTTGGCAGCAACGATTGGCTGCTACGGCCACCCGATTGTGAAAACGCCGAACCTGGACAAGTTGGCGCGGCGCGGAGTTCTGTTCAGCCGCGCCTATACGCAGTTTGCGTTGTGCAGTCCTTCGCGCAGTTCCTTGATGACCGGCCTTGGCCCCGATGCCACCAAGGTCTACGAATTGCAAACGCACTTCCGATCGGTAATTCCCGATGTTGTAACTCTGTCGCAGTGCTTTCAAAAGAACGGATACTATACAGCGCGAGTTGGCAAGATTTATCACTATGGCAACCCTGGCCAGATTGGAACCGATGGGTTGGACGATGCTCCATCGTGGAACCACAAAGTGAATCCGCGCGGCGTTGATAAGGATGAGGAGCCGAAGCTGACTAACTTCACGCCAGGCCGGGGCATTGGATCAGCGATCGCCTTTTATGCTTCACCTGAGCCTGGTGAAAAACATACCGATGGATTGGTGGCTTCTGAAACCATCAAGTTATTGGAACAGAATAAGGATAAACCTTTCTTCATAGCTGCTGGTTTCTATAAACCTCATTGCCCTTACATTTCGCCCAAGAAGTACTTCGACATGTACCCGCCGGAGAAGATGAAAACCTACAAGATGATTGACGGAGAAATGCAAATTGCACCGCCCTGGGC
>JAYUSZ010000371.1:0-21282 GCA_043755435.1 Bryobacterales bacterium
GGAATGGAGTGCGCGCCGCAAAATTAGAATTTTCCCATCAACTCCGGTGACGATAACACGGACCGTAGGAACTGGCTGGGTAAGTTTACGCTGGTCCAATTGAATCTCCTGAAGAGGTAATTCGCATCGATAGAATAGCGCGTTGAGGCTCAGGCCTGCTTTCTGGTAGGCGAATTGAGATACAATCTGTCCTTGCCTTCGGATGTTTTCATAAGCTATTCGACGTTGGACGGGCGGGTTGCCACCGCAGTAAAGGACAAACTCGAGTGCACTGGTTTTACCTGCTTTTTTGCTCCGCGAGACATTCCAGGCGGGGATGAGTGGATCGGCGCGCTTGTAGAATCGCTTCGCAATTGCAAGGTTGTCGTACTGATTTTTTCTGCAGCTTCAATTGTCTCTCCGTGGGTTATTCGTGAACTGATCAACGCTATCCACAATGGTGTGTCCATTATAAATTTCAGATTGGAACAGGTTGTTCCCACCAAAGAGTTCAGTTTTCTTCTTAGCCCTACACAATGGCTAGATGCTGTGCCTCCACCCGTGGAGGACCACTTGGACAGGCTTGTCCAAGCGGTTGCAAAACTCATTTGCAACGACCAGTCTTCTAATGACAAGCCACCATCCGCAGCGGTTCCAGCCGAAAGCCTTCCGGAGGATGTCCTACAAGAACTGCTGACTATGGATGCGGTCCGAACAATCTGGGGAGATCTGATAGAACAGGATCCCGATCTCGTTCGGCGAGAAATCAACGAGCAATGGAGATATCTGCGTGACGGGCGTGCGTCCAGCAGTCGCCCAATTAATGAATCCAAATTTCAAACAAAGGAACGTGCGATGACCAAATTTCAGGAACTATTGCAAATTGATACGGAGTTGATCAAGACAAAATTCATAGATGTAGTTGAGCTCACAACCCACCTCAAGAAGCGCGCGGTGCTAGCCACCGCAATTCAGAATGCTTTCATCGCAGGTGAACTCACACAACGAGAACACGACGACCTGACCGTGGCGAACCGCTTGCATTCCCTGGGAAACAAAGTTAACGAAAGCTTGAATGAAATGCTAAGTAGCTTGATAGATTTGCCATCTGTTCGAATGGCATACGGCGATCAGATTGAACGGGACCCACGGGCGGTAATCGCCCGTTGGGAACTGGAGTTCAAACAAAGAACCTCTTAGTGAATCACAATCCGGTTCTCCAAGGAGAGCCATTGCCTGTTACGAACACGCAACTTTGGTTGTTTCACGGTGGGCAACTATGTAATGGAGATCGTTTGCGCGAGAGGCGTTCAGCTATCACCCAACTTGAGGGAAAGCAGGATGCTTGCTAGTGATATTACCCAAGTAGGAGGGCGAAGGCTTTGGCTTCCTTTGCAACGGTCTGTACGGCGAAGGCACCGGACTTCACAACGGCGGTGTTGCTTCAGAACAGGGATCCTTGTCCCCGTTGGCCGCTATACCAGATTAAGAAAAACTTGGATTGGGTTCGTTTTGCAAACAGCACTGCTTGTATTTCCGGCCGGATTTGCAGGGGCAAAGGTTCGTTGCGGCCAACTTTTGGTTCAGAGCGGGTGTAGAGCGGCGATATTGTTCGGATGAATGCTGAAGGGGCGACTTTATGGGAGACGGGGATTTTGGATTTGGGTTTGTTTCGCACAATTGGTTTTGGTGGAGCAGTTTCGGATTTCAGTTTGCGGAATTCGCTGACTAGTTTGAGGAAACTGCGTTCGGTCCGATTGAGGAATGTGTGGATGCGATCGATGAGTCTGGATGTGGACAGCAGTGGGTCGGCACTTTCGGTGAGGGCCAGATTGGCTTCGATGCAATTGGCGCGCTGGAGATTCCAGGCGGCGGGAATGATTTGGTTGAAGAGGGTGTTTTCGATGGGGGATTTGGGTTTCAGTTCGGCCTTATAGGATTCGGCGAGGGCGTCGAAAATCCGCTGATCGTCGTCAGTGAGCAGGACGGCTTGTTTTGCGTAGAAGCCGAATTTGGTTGCATTTGCAGCGGAGCGTGCTTTGCCTTGGGCGGTGACGGGTCCGGTGGAATGTTGGGCGTTGGCGATGTTGGCGATGATTTGTGCGGGTGATGCCATAGGATTGTCCTCGGTTGGATTGTCCCATGGGGGTGCTAGGAAGGCGGGATGGCGGGAGATGGAAGTGGTTGAGGGGTGGGGAGTTAGGATTTTGGATTGATGTGTGATTGAAGGTTTGGTGAACTACAGAAAATCGATGAACTGATCAACAGTGAGGTCAGCATCACGGATAATTCCCCGAAGCAACGGTTCTTTGATGGTTCTTCCAGGATGAACAGGCACAACTGTTCTGGCGTTTCTATCGGGATGAAACAAGATCAGTGGCTGCCCTTTTGCCTGTCTTCGACGAAACCAGCCCGGTGCAATGCCCTGATTACCTGTCGTGCGGTTAAGGAAGGCAGTTTAGCCATTGTCAGGCCGGAACGGAAGTTGGGACGGTCACTCGACCTTGGAAGGATCTGCCTTCCACTGGGATCTGTTCGCCGTGGGCGGCCAAGCTTTCTAAGTAAAGTTCGATTGCCTCTCTTACGTTGGTTTCGGCTTCCTCAAGGGTTTCGCCTTGTGTGTGGCAGCCGGGCAGAACCGGGACGGTTGCGACATAGCCGCCGCTGGCATCTTCTTCGTAGAAAACGGAAAAGGAGAGGGTCTTAGTGAGCATATTTTTCACTGTCGATATGATTATTGGGGGTCACCATTATTCATGCCCACGCCATTCGCGAACTGCCGCTGTGAAGTCATCGATGGATTCATCTTCCGGCCAAAAATCGCCGAGGAGTTCCCGGACATTAGTCGCTGGCTTCACGCCTTGTTCCAACATGAGTTCTTCGATGGAAGGATGACCCTTGCGGAGATAGCGCTGGCTTGCGGGCTGTTTTGTTTTTGTCATTGTCCAGCTTCTTTCGAGTATAGCCGACGGTGGCAAGTGGGAGGGTGCAGCGTCGTGGTCAATGGAATAGACTGATGATGAAACGAACTGCGAATGACTTTGAACGAGCGCATAACCATTGATCCGTTGATTTGTCATGGAAAACCTACCATCCGTGGGTTGCGATATCCAGCGGAGACAATGCTGGAGTTGTTGAGCTCTGGCATGACCATTGAGGAAATCCTTAAGGACTACGAAGATTTGGAGCGCGAGGATCTAATAGCGGTGCTCGCCTTTCAGCTCTGATTCGGAGCCGATTATTGGCCTTGAGTAGCGGCGATCATTTGCGCCGCCTCTTGGCTGAAATTTTCGATCTTCCCACCGACCCACCAGCCTTCATTGTTCTTGTTGTATAGAAAGCGGTGCGCTGAGATAGTTTGGACTTGCAAAGGATTTGGCATCCTTAGGCACCATTGTTTTAGGGAAACTTTGGTTCCAACGTAAAATGCCATGCGTATGGAAATTTCCGCAGGTGAGGCGACGGCCGTAATTATGTGTCCGAAGAAGTTGGAGGAAGAATCAAAATCACCGTGTCTAAGGAATTGATTAGGTTCACCGACGCCGTCGCGAATAAATTCTCGCAACGGTTTAAAGCATGCCTCGTTACCTGTGATTGACGGGATGTACTTAAGAGCATAGTGAAACCCGATCTTGGCAAGGGCACGGAAATAAGCAGGGCGAACTTGGGTGGTGAAGGTCAATTTTCCGGGGACCTCCTTCTTCCCCTCGGTAAGCTGAACCGTTGCACCACAATCTGAGAATAGCCTTCTAATTCGGTCTTCATCACCCGAGGCTGCCGTGACATGAAGGGCCTGATTTGTAAAGCCCTGTTCCTTTAATAGTTGTTCCAGTTCTTGCCCTGTAGAAATTCCCGGAGAGATTACGGCTCGCCCGATTTGCTTCTTATTTGGGTCGAGGATTAGGACCTGAGAAATTGCTCTGAAGCTGCTCGGCTGTTCACAGGGCATGCCAAGAAGGCAGTATCCCGTCTCGGTGTCGGTTCTTTCGAACAGAACACTATTCCTCGGTTGTTTCTTTTTCTTCCCACCCCGCTGTACCCAGTTCATTGAACGTAAAAGTCCTTCAGGTCCTTGTCGAAAAAATTCACGCTCCGCGTTATCCCCAATAGCCCGATTACAAGGTTGACAAAGCCTATCCAGAAGAGGCTCAAAATGCTGGAACCCGCCGAGGCCCTCAGGCATATAGTGCTCCCGTCCATCGGCGTCCCGCACGTTACAGTAAATACACAACATTTACTCTTAATTATAGAGTGATTTGCCGAAAGACTCAGTCTCCCAACCCTTCAAGAAGCGGGCCAGGAGGCCTACTCAACAAATGCTTTTCGCTTAGGGGGGGTGATATTTCCCAGAACCACTGCATGCCGCGCACCGGTGGCGGATGGTAAATTGCCTGGACGCCCGGACCAGGATTCATTGGCTAGGAGGGCGAAGGCTATGGCTTCCTTGGCGTCGGTCGGGATGCCGAAGGTGTCGGACTTCACTACTGCGGTGCCGGGGAGAAGTGCGGCTAGGTGGTTCATCAAATGTAGATTGTGGACTCCGCCGCCGGCGGCGATTAGTTCGTCTACTGGGCCGTCGGCGAAGCGGTTAATTGCGTCGGCTATGGTTGTGGCGGTTAGGATTGTTGCTGTCGCTAGGAGATTTAGAATGCTGTCGCCGGTGGCGATTAGTTGGGCAACGAACTGGGCACCATACTGCTCGCGACCGGCTGATTTCGGGCCGGTCCTTTTATAAAACTTGTCGCGGAGGAGGCGATCTAATAGCTGCTTGTTGACTGTCCCTTTGCGGAACAGGCGGCCGTCCTTATCGTAATCCTGTTTGCCGTTTGTGGCTAGCTTTGCTAGCTGATCGATCACCATATTTCCTGGGCCGGTGTCGAAGGCGAGAACTTCCTCTGGTTTGCAGGCGGGGGGGAGGATTGTGATGTTGGCGATGCCGCCGATGTTCAATGCTACTCGTCTGAGCTTCTTGTGGCGGAACATAAGGTAATCGACGAAGGGGACTAGCGGGGCTCCCTGCCCTCCTGCAGCTATATCTCGAGTGCGGAAATTGGAGACTACGGGAACGCCGGTGCGTTCGGCAATCACGGCCGGTTCGCCGATTTGAAGAGTATTGCCGCGCTCGTGGAAAATGGTTTGGCCGTGGCAGCCGATCAACTGGATGGAGTTCACTGGAGTCCGCAGTGCGAGCACTGCTGCGGCGTATCGTTCGCCCAATTCAAAGTTCAAGCGGGAAATGGCGCTGGTGTGCGTTACACAGTTCGACACGGCTAGGATTCTAGCTTTGAGAGCTTTGGGATATGGCGTGGTTGTGAATTCTACTAGCTGCCACTTCCCTCCCTTCGTATCGATGACGGCGACGTCGATGCCGTCGAGCGAGGTGCCGCTCATGATTCCGGCTATTCTCATGACTTCAGTTCCTTCTGCAAATCGGCCAGCAATTGGAGGGCTTCGATGGGGCGAATGCTATCGAGGTCAAGCGCTCGGATGCGTTCGGCTATGCCACCGCCGACCGGTTCGAACAGGCGGATCTGCATGGGCTGATGGTTGGGTTCCGGGGTGAGTTCTTCGCTGACGATGGATTCTGTTTTTTCGTGCAGGGCCAGCACTTCTCTGGCGCGTTCAATGACGGACATTGGTAGAGCCGCAAGGCGGGCGACTTCGATTCCGTAACTTTTATCGGCGGCTCCGGCTAGAACTTTTCGCAGGAACAGGATGCCGTCGCCGGATTCCTTGACTGAAACGTGAAGGTTGCATACGCCTTTCAATTGACCAGCGAGGATGGTGAGTTCATGGTAATGCGTGGCGAACAGAGTGCGTGCACCGATGTTGCTATGAATGTGTTCGACGACGGCCCAGGCTAGGGCCAGGCCATCGTACGTGGAAGTGCCGCGGCCGATTTCGTCCAAAATGATGAGGCTGTTTTTGGTTGCAGTGTTGAGGATGACGGCGGTTTCGGTCATCTCAACCATGAAGGTGGATCGGCCACGGGCGAGGTTGTCGGCTGCGCCGATGCGGGTGAAGACACGATCGATGATGGGCAGCGTTGCTGATGTCGCCGGGACGAAGGAGCCCATTTGCGCGAGGATCGAAATTAGCGCGGTTTGCCGGAGGTACGTGGATTTGCCGCCCATGTTGGGGCCGGTGATTAGGGCAAGGTGCAGGTGCGCTGGATCGAGGGAAACGTCGTTGGGGATGAAGCGGGTGGCGTCGCGAATGGCCAGCTTTTCAATGACGGGGTGGCGGCCTTCGTGGATGCGGAGTTCGCCGCCTTCGGTGAGTGTGGGGCGGGTGTAACGATTGAGCACTGCCACTTCAGCGAGAGCGGAGGTTAGATCGAGATCAGCGACGGTAATGGCGGCTTGGCGGATGCTGCCGGCGTGGGTGGCGACGAGGTTGCGGATTTGGTTGAAGATGTCTTTTTCAAGAGTTAGAATGCGATCTTCAGCGGCGAGAACTTTGCCTTCCAGTTCCTTCAATTCGGGCGTTGTGAAACGTTCGGCGTTGACTAGAGTCTGTTTGCGATCGTAATCGGAAGGGGCCAGGTGGAGGTTCGACTTGGTGATTTCGATGTAGTAGCCGAAAACATTGTTGAACCGCACCTTGAGAGATTGGATGCCGGTGCGGTCTCGTTCGCGGGCTTCGATGGCGGCGATGTAGCCTTTACTGTTGCGGCTAATGTCGCGGAGTTCGTCGAGTTCGGGGTTTACACCGGCGCGGATGGTGCCGCCATCGACGATTGCGGCGGGTGGTTCGTCGGCGATTCCTTCGAGGATTGCATTGCGTACTGGGGCTAAATCGTCGAAGCGCTGTTCTTGCAGAAGACGGTTAAGTTCGGGAAGTTTTTCCAGGGAGCGGCCTAGGGCGAGGAGTTCTCGGGGGGTGACGGACCCGAGGGTGACCTTGGCTAGCAGGCGTTCGAGGTCCAGAATTCGGTCCAGGATTTTTCGTACTTCGGCGCGGAGGATGGTGTCTTTAGTGAACCTTTCGATGTTGTCGAGGCGGCCGTTGATTTCTGTTATTTCTACGGAGGGGCGAAGCATGCGGCGGCGCAGAAGGCGGGCTCCCATGCCGGTGCAGGTGAGGTCGATGACGGAGGCGAGGGTGGAATCGGTTTGTTCGGCGGAGAAGAGAGGATCAACCAATTCGAGGTTTCGAACGGTGACGGAATCGAGCACCATGGCTTGGTTGCGATCGAAGAAAGAGGGACGATCGAGGTGATCGAGCGAGGACCGCTGGGTGTCACGCAAATAGTGAAGCACTGCACCGGCGGCGGAGACAGCTAGGGGGCGATGGTCGAGACCGCAACCATCGAGGCTAAGGAGTTTGAAATGTTCTTTCAGGATGCGATCGGCTAGATCGAGGGCGAAGGTCCAGGCTTCGACTTCGGTGCGGAGACGGCTGGGATCGGGATTGAAACCTGGGGCAGCGATGACTTCGCGAACGTTGAGGGCGTCAAGCGCGGGTGCTACTTCGGCGAGGCTTAATTCAGTGGCGCGGAATTCGCCAGTGGAGACATCGACATAGGCCATGCCGGCTTTGTCACCGCTGCGATGGACGGCTGCGAGGTAATTATTTTCGCGCGAGCGGAGCATGTGCGAATCGGTGGCGGTGCCAGGAGTGAGGATGCGTGTTACTTCGCGGCGGACCAACTTCACTGCTTTGGAGGGGGCTTCCATCTGTTCGCAGATGGCGACGCGGTAGCCTTTTTGGATGAGGCGGGCGAGGTAGCCATCGGCGGCGTGATAGGGGACGCCGCACATGGGGATGGGATCGCCTTTATCTTTGTTGCGAGCGGTGAGGGTGATTTCCAGTTCGCGCGATGCGACGATGGCATCGTCGAAGAACATCTCATAAAAGTCACCGAGGCGGAAGAATAAAAGAGCTCCGGGAACTTGTTGTTTGATGGATTGGTATTGCCGCATCACCGGCGTGGAGGAATCCTGCACTAAGCGTAGATTCCCCGCAGGCGAATGGCGAAGGCAACGCGATCGAGAGCCAGCATGTAGGCGGCAATTCGATTGTTCACCTTGTGCGTTTTCGCGTATTGAACTACATCCCAGAAGCTTTCGTTCATGATTTCTTCCAGGCGCTGGTTGACCAGTTGTTCATTCCAGAAATAACCTTGGCGATCCTGCACCCATTCAAAGTAAGACACGGTGACGCCACCGGCGTTGGCCAGGATATCGGGGATGACAAATATGCCGCGATCTTCAAGGATTTTGTCGGCTACGGAAGTGGTTGGGCCGTTGGCACCTTCACACAGGATTTTGCAGTTGATTTTGCCAGCAGTTTCGGAAGTGATTACGTTTTCGCGAGCGGCGGGAATTAGAACGTCGCACTTGAGGAAGAGAGCGTCGGCCGAGGCCATGGTTTCGCCTTCAGGAAAATTGCGAATGGAGCCGTGCAGTTTCTTCCAGGCCATGAGGGCTTCAATGTCGAGACCTTTGGGGTTGTAAACGGCACCATCGTGCTCAATAATGCAGGTGACACGAATGCCTTGCTTGACCATTAGCTTTGCTGCCATTCCGCCAACGTTGCCGAAACCTTGGATGATGACGTCCACTTGGGTGGGCGCAATTGTGAAATGCTTCAAGGCTTGCAAGGTGACCAGTAAGCAACCACGGCCGGTGGCTTCGGTTCTGCCGCGGGAGCCGCCCAAGTTGATGGGCTTGCCTGTTACCACGCCGGTGGTGGTTTCCCTCTTATGCATGGAATAGGTATCCATGATCCAGGCCATGGTTCTTTCGTTGGTATTGACGTCTGGGGCGGGGACGTCTTTTTCTGGTCCGATGATGTCGATGATTTCGGAGGTGTAGCGGCGAGTGAGCCGTTCGAGTTCACCGTCGGACATGATGTTGGGATCGCAGATTACGCCGCCCTTGGCTCCGCCGTAGGGGAGATTGGTGACGGCGCATTTCCAGGTCATCCAACTGGCGAGGGCGCGCACTTCATCCAGGTTGACGTCGGGTGCGTATCGGATGCCACCTTTGCCAGGACCGCGGGCGACGGAATGTTGGACGCGATAGCCGGTGAAGACTTCAATACGGCCATCGTCAAGCAGCACTGGAATATGAACGGTTAGTTCCTTCGATGGGGACTTTAGAATTTTCTTAATTCCCCTGTCCAAGCCAAGCCGGTTAGCGGCTTCTTCGATGCGGGCATCGGCATTCAACCAAGGGTTGAATTCCTTTTCCAATTCCGGCGTGAGTTTTTCCGTGGACATTACGCCCATTATCTCCTAAGTACTCGTCGACAAAACGGACCCATGCGGCGAATTTTTGCATGCCATGATGCCGCCACGGCCTTCGTCGGCTCGCCGGGAAAAAAGTTATTGGATGGGAATTAGACTATCCTGGCCAACTTCATTTCCGGTGCGGATGCTTAGTTTGGCCAGACGAGTGGGAGAGTTCGCAGGAATCCGGAAGTTCACTTGATAAAGTCCGAGGTTGCCTGGAGCATATCCCGCAAAGAGGATTTCACAGTTGGTTTCGCTGACGCCGATTGCGACGGGTGAGGTGGTTATGCTGGGGGGCACGGGGGCCAGACGACCGGTGGGGACGGCTGGGCGAAGGGCACCACCTCCGGTGAAATAGAGAGACACTACTTCGCTTCGGCGGGCGGGGCTTGTAGCGGAGACCAGACTTCCATCGGTATGAACTACTGCTGCAACGTAGGCATTGCTTGCGTTGTCGAGGAATTCGAAAATCCCAGGTTGCGCAGCGAAGACGGGGACACCTTGGATGCGTAATGCGCCAGAGCGATTGGCAACTTCCACCGTTGTTGTCCCTGGCTGGACTTCAAAAGGGACCTGGAAGCTGATCTGCTCCTGACCTTGGACATTGGCTACTCCTAAGAGTGGGGCTAGAACATCGCCCACTTTGACGGAGGTACCGCTTTCGGAAGTTTTTCCTCCGCTTAGGACGATGCCGGAAACTGAGGATAGGTTCCGGCCAAACAAAGTTGCGATGCTGCCGGGGACGAGACCCGGGACGAAGCTTGCTGCGTTGACAATGCCCTCCGTGGAAAACGAAGGAGTGGAGGCAGCGGTGACTGCGAGATTTACATTGATGGTTTGGGCGGCCGAGGGATCGGAAAGCGGGGCAACGGAGATGGTGCCAGTGAGCGTTCCGAGGGTGAGCCCAACGGGGTTAATGGAGATGGTGAGAGTTGCAGGAGTGGTGGTGCGATTGGGTGCGGCTTGAAGCCATCTGGCCCCGCCGGTGTTGACAGAGAAGGCCGTTGGTTGTGGTGTGGAAATGGCAACGGTTTGAGAGGAAGGCGCGGGTCCTCCTAACAAATAGGCGAAGGTGACTTGGCTAAGGCTGACGGCAATGGGGGAAGGCTGGGAAACGGTCAAAGTTACTGGCAGGAGTTGGGAGGATCCCAGACCGCCTATGGTGACTGAACCGCTGTAGCTTCCAGTGGCAAGGCTTGCTGGATTTGCGGCCAGAGTAATGTTAGATGGAGTTGTGCCGCCGGGTGGAGTGACAGAAAGCCACGGGGTTGTTGTGTTGGCAGTGAAAGCACCGGGAGTGGTTGCTGAAATTGTCACTGTTTGGGTTGGCGGAGTTGTTCCGGTGGATTGCACGGAGAAGCTGATCTGCCCGGGGTTTAAAATGAATACTTGACCGGATCCAACGGTGAGATTTACGGCAACTGTTTGGGTTGAACCGGCGGCGGGAGTGATTGTGATGGCACCGGTATACCTTCCGGCGGACAAGCCCTGCGGGTTGGTGGTAACCGTCAAAGTGGCTGGGGAAGTGTTGCTTGATGAAGTAACGAACAGCCATGGACTGGTGCCGGCACTGGCGGTGAATGATACTAAAGGCGTTCCCGTAAGTGCAATGGTTTGTGGCTGCGGTGCCGGGTCATTCAATTGATAGTTGAAGGTTAGTTGAGAGGGTGAAGCGGCTAACGGCTGCGACGCGGTAACTGCCAGGTTCACTGAGATAGTCTGTGGACTGTTGGGCGATCCGGGAGCGGTGATAGTGACCAGGCCGGTATAGTTTCCCACTGCGAGCCCTGCGGCTGAAACACCGACTGTTAGAGTAGCCGGGGTGACGGTGCTTGAGGGGACGACCGTTAACCAGGAGAACGTCCCGGTGCTGACGGTGAAATTCACGGGTGAAGCGGCGGAGACAGAAGCGGTTTGTGTAGGTGGCGGTGTGCCTCCAACCCCGGCAGTGAAAGCAAGTTGCGAAGGTGTGGCAGCGATGGCAGCGGGGGGGGAAATGATCAGGCTTACAGGGAGTGTTTGAGGACTATTAAGAATGCCCTGCCCGGAAATTACAATAGCTCCATTGTAGGTTCCCGAACCGAGCGAGCCAGGGTTGGCAGAGACGATCAAGTGAGCGGGAGCAGCACTACTGATGGTGCCAGAGGAGGGGGAAATAGTGAGCCATGGAGCGGACGTGATTGCGATGGAATAAGTCGTGCCAATGGTTGAGGAAATGGTTACCGATTGACTTGCCGGAGCTGGCCCACCGGGAGTGGAGTTGAATGTTAATTGTGCGAAACTCGCGGAGAGAGTGGGGGCTGCCGTAACTGTAAGTGTTACTTGAACTGTTAATGGTGAATTTGCTATGCCGATGGAACTTACTGATACCGAGCCATTATATATTCCAGGGTTCAATCCGGTCGGCGCGACGGAGACGAAGATTACAGCGGGCGCGTTGGTACTTACCGGGGTTGCACTTAGCCAAGCAGCGGAAGAGTCAATTTGAAGAGAAGACGAACCTGCATTGCTAGTTATGCTGAGGGTCTTTGCGGCTGGAAACGAATTGCCCGCCTGATAGGTGAAGGCCAATTGTGACGGTGAGGCAGAGAGTGATGGAGCTGAGTTGACAGTTAATGAAACCGGAATGCTGATAAACGGGTTTGAGGCATTGGGCGAATTTATCAGGATAGAACCGTTGTAGATTCCTGCTGCCAAGCCAGCAGGATTCACCGAAACATTGAGTGTAGCGGGAGCAGTGGTGCTGTTGGTATTCAAACTTAACCAACTGCTTCCTCCACTTGGTTGGGCGGTGAATCCTACCTGTGTGCCGCTGGAAGTTAGAAATACAATTTGGCTCCCAGGAGTTGCTGCGCCCACTTGGTGAGAAAAGGACAGGTTGGGGAGACTCACCGTCAACTGGGGTGCGGGTTGACTGACGATGAGGGAAAGCTGACGACTATGGGTGAGACCTTGGCCGTCTCTTACTGTTACTTGGAAATTATAGGTTCCTTCCTGGGTGGGAATGCCGCGAATAACTCCGAGGGAGGCATCGATGGAGACTCCTGGAGCGATTGGGTTCTGGCTGGTTGTCCAGACGTAGGGAGGAGTTCCGCCGGTGACGGCTAGAGTTTGGGAAAAAGTGGTGCCGATGGTGGCTTGGTTTAGAGCGACAGTTGTGATTTGAACAGGGGCTAGAATGCGAATAGAGAAAGCCCGCGAGACACTATCGGATCCCACATTTGTTACTTGAATTGTGAAGTTGAAAACACCTGAGCGAATGGGAGTTCCAGCAATCGTGGTGGCGTCGAAGTTGAGCCCAGGAGCGGCGGCTAATTGGAGTCCGTCAGGTAGAACGCCGCTGACAAGACTCCAGGTTCTTCCGTTTTGAACTAAGCCTCCGCTGGCCAATAGTGTTGTGGTGTAAGGAATGCCGAACGTACCGTCGGGAAGCGTGTTTGTGATGATCCGTAATGGCGTTTCGACGGTAATGCTGAAGGCAGTCGATACCTGTCTGCCAGTGCAGCATATTGACCCGTAGTTGCCGGAGTCCTGCAAAAGAAAAGTGGGGTTGAACGTGCCTATGGTGGTGGGAGTTCCGGACAAGATTCCCGAACTACTCAGGGTGAGTCCGGGGGGCATGCTGCTTGGGTTCACGACAGACCAAAAGTAAGGGAGGGTGCCGCCGGTGGCCGGCAAAGTTAGTCCGTAGTTCTTGCCAACGACCGCCGTAGGAAGCGCCTCCTGGTTCAGTATCCCAATTTGAACTGGCGGGACTGCATCAATAAAAAAGATTTCCGATGCCGTAGCGTTCACCGAATCGGTGACCTTGATAGTCACTGAGGTAGCGCCAGGGGAGGCTGGTGAACCGGAGATCACCCCATTTGTGGAGCCAAGGGTCAAACCTGGCAAAAGAGCACCTGCGCTGACGGACCATGTAAATGGAGCAGTGCCTCCGGTTGCCTGAATGGTTTGGGAGTAGGGGACCTGCGCGATGCCGCGAAGCAGAACGGTGGTGGTGATTCTTAGCTGAATTTGGGAGATGGAGGGGCTACGGCGCGCGGAAGCGGGCGCAGTAGAAGTGGCAGTCGCGGAAGCCAGTTCCTGGGAGTTGACTGCAAGTGGCGTTTGCCCAAATAGCAGGGTCCCGAAGAAAAGAGGCAGACTGAAAACGCAATAACCAAGGACGTTATTGGGCATTCCCAGAACTTCATAATACTATATGCTGGGGTAGTTTGGAATGATAATCATCGTACTATCAATGCTTTACGGATTTTTCCTAGGCTGGAGCTTTACAGCTGCTCGAAACGCAGCAATGAAAGGCCGATTTCTGCCAGCAATTGTGAAGTACCAATGTTCTTGAACGTCATCTTCGCTATCCGATTGGGCGGTCTGTGCTAACGCGTGTCCACCGAGCGATTGCTTGAAACTCGCTGGCGCTTTAGTAGGCCGCGTTGGCTCGCGGAGCGAGTTTGTCCAGGATATTTAACTGAACCGACCGCGCTGACTATTTCCGGCCAAAGGCATCGCTCTCAAGAATCAACAACACCAGATCGCGCAGCCCGCCGCCGCGCTGCTTCATCGCCGACACGATCCGATCGATACTGCGGGCGTCGGTTGGCTCTAGCGTCCTTCCCATGGCGTACACCAGCAGCTTCTCGGTAAGGCACCGCGCAAATGCGTCGCTTTGCTTGGTGAGCAAGACATCCTTGAAAGTCACCACATCGCGAAACACAGCGCCTGCCAGATTCCCTGAAGCATCCACTGGGGGATCCTCATTCCCTGGGCGTGGGTATTTTTCCCTCCACCCACCTATGGGATCAAAATTCTCCAGCGCGAAGCCCGGCGGATCGATCTGCCTGTGGCACGAATTGCACGTCTCCACTGTTCGATGTTTCTGTAGTTGATCGCGAATTGTGCGTGCCCCACGAATATCGGGTTCCAACGGCTTGACGTCCGGTGGTGGGGGGACCGGCGGCGTTCCCAGAATGTTCTTCAGCACCCATACGCCGCGCACAACCGGCGAAGTATCGATGCCATTCGCGCTCGCCGTTAACATGCCCGCCATTCCCAACAAGCCGCCTCGTCGCCGGTCTGGCAAAGTCACTTTTTGAAACTCAGCACCATGCACACTTGGGATCTTGTACAGCCGTGCCAACCCGCCATTCACGAAAGTGAAATCCGCATCGAGGAAACGGTCCAACGGGAGGTTGTTCTCCAGAGCATGCTGGAAAAACATCCGCGCCTCCGTCTTCATCGCTTCACCCAACCCGTCCACATAATATTGTGGAAAATCTTTCGGGCTCGGGGGCATGGAACCGATCTTGTATAACTCCAACCATTGATCGGTGAACTGATTCGTAAACGCGCTTGCCTTGTTATCCGCCAGCATCCGCAACGCCTGGGCACGCAGTGCTCCGGCTTGGCTCAACTTGGTCGCATCGGCCATCAAGCGGTCATCAGGCATTGACGACCACAGAAAATAGCTCAAACGTGACGCCAGCGCATGACCATCGAGTGGGCCTTCCCGTTCCCGCAAATACAGGAACCCAGGCGAAACCAGTGTGCCACGCAACCCCGCCTTCAGCGCGCCGAGGGCCGTGTCGCCCTTGGCCTTGCGTGCCTGTACCAGTTTCATCAGAGGTGCCAACTCGTCATCCGTCACTGGCCGACGAAACGCTTGCGATGTAAACCGGCGCAAAATTGGCTCGGTATTCTCAAACGTGGGAGCAAGCTTGCCGAACAACGCCACATGGGAGGGCGGAGGCCATTGTTCAAAGAACGGCCCTTCCAGGTCAATCTCATATACCCGCACCCGAGGGCCTTTGTACTCACTGAAAAAACTTGCCCAGCCCGGGCGCGAATTGAACGACCGCGAAGTTCCCGCCGTGGTCAGCTTGGTTTTCGAAGCCCCCTGTTTGGAGACTCGCCGCGTCAGTCCTTCCTCAACCGTTTCCTCATTCACAAGTCCTTCTTCCACCACGTAATCGCGAATGAACTTAGGGAAGTCTCTATAGTAGGCAACCGTCAATGGCTTGCGCAGGGGCTTAACACGATTGGGACCATTGGGAAATGTCAGCCGCGGCTGATAGCCACGATCCAGCCAGATCCGCGTTTCAAACCACTGTGGCGCATTGTCGGGTAATGCAAACGACGCTAATTCCCGGTCCGAAGTTGTCCTCTTCTCCAAATCTCCATACGCGGCTGACCCAGCCACCACTGCGACGCGCAACGGTTCATCCTTTTGCACTTTGACGATCTGCTGGTCATACGGGTAGTTGCGATTGATGGCTTGAGCCCGGAACCGGAGCTTGTAATAGCCAGCGTGCGGCACGCCCTGCTCCAGTTTGCTCAACCAGAGGAATCCGCCCTCGTCCGTAGTGTTCTTACGAATGTTCTGATACTGCCCCGGCACGTCCTGCCCGTCGGGGCGGCTCTTTATGGGATAGAAAGGCGCACGAAACTGGTATTTGCGGATCTCCGGCTTCGGGCCCGAAGCCACCGCCCGGTCAATAAATACCTCAGCCGCGGACAGGTATCCCGACAATAGAAAATCCGAAGTGAGAAGGGCGGAGCCGATATTAGTAAACCCATCATCCACGGCGTCTGGAGGAAACGCACCCGTCGGATCGTCCAGCATTCCTTCCAGAGAGAGCAGATGCCTAACAGTCCGGTCGTATTCGAAACGATTCAGCCGGCGCATCACCGTTCGCGCACCGCTACTGCGCGCGGTTGTCACGGCCGCCTTCAATTCGGCCGTCATCTTCTCGACAATCTCCCGCCGCTCCGTCGCTGATGGCTGCTTGGAACCCGGAGGAGGCATGGCCCCGATATTCAACCGGTCCACCACCTCTTTCCATCGCTGCTGCGTATCGGCATTCGCCAAGTCGCCATCCAGCGTGTCAAAACGCCGATGCGCCATTGCCGCCTTGGGTCCGTGACAGTTCACGCAATACTGATTGAGAAACGGCTGCACCGACTTTTGAAAACTCTCCGCTTCAGCGCTCAAGAGACTGGCCCCCGCCAGTATCAGGCACAAACACAGTCTCATGCGAAACCACCCAACGTTCCGCTCGCCTTGTTGAACTTCTCTGTTTCCACTCCAAACTTCTGCAATAGCGTCGTGAAGAGGTTACACAACGGGACCCGCCGGTCCAGTGGATACGCCTTGTGCTCACCATGCCGGAAACCGCCACCCGCCACCAAAATCGGAAGATCGCGATTGGAGTGTGAACTGCCGTTACCCATCCCGCTACCAAAGAGCACGATTGTGCGATCCAGCATCCGCGCGCCATCGGAATCCGTGATGGTGGCGAGCCGGTCCAAGAATTTCGCTAGATGCGTTGTCTGAAACTTTTCGATCACGGTGAGCCCTCGCTGCAGCACTTCCGCCTTGCCGTGATGGGAGAACCCATGATAGTTCCCGGTCAAACCCAAATTATCCGTATCGACCGACCCAGGAAGCTCCAACACACCAACGCGGGTTGAGTCCGTTTGAAGCGCGAGAACCATTAACTCGAAGAAGGTAGCCAGACTCTCTGTAAACGGTCCATCCTCCGGCATCTTCATTTCCACCTTTGGTTTCGGTGTGTCTATCCACCCAGCGGCAGCCCCAATTTTCCGCTCAACTTCCCTCACCGAAGTCAAATACTCGTCGAGTTTGCTCTGATCGAGCTTACCCAAATCCCGCCGTAGTGTCGCCGCCTGTTCGCGTACCGCATCCAGAATGCTGCCATTGACATCGTAACCGGCTGCGGTCTTCTTTCGCGCCGCCGCGCCGTCGGCCTCAAAGAGTTCGCGAAACAATTCGCTTGCCCTGACAATTGGGGGGACGTTCACTCCGTTGCGCGTCCACGACATCATGGGTGCCATATCCCCCTGGGCCGAGCCTACGCTTGCCACAATCGAAGGAAACCTGGTCTTTGCCCCGGCAAACTCCGCCGCCCGCTGATCGAGCGAAATGTTCCGCGACGGCCACGCGGTAGCATCCTGGTCCTTGATCCCGCTCAAGAACGAATGCACCGCCCGATGGCCCCCGGCAACGTCATGATCGAGATGCGAAAAAATAGTGAAGTCCTTTCGGCGCGCAGCAAGGGGCTGCAATAACTCGGTCATCTCATACCCGGGGCCGGTGGTTTTGGGGAAGAATGCCTCCGGTAACATTCCTAACGGATTGCCTACGCACATCATTCGCATCGCGTGCTTGCTGCCTTCGGCACCGTGCAAGGGGCCCATGGCCTCAAGCATCGGCAAGGCGATCACCGTGCCGCAACCGCGAAGGAAAGTACGACGGCTTAATCGTCTAGGTTGAGATGTCATCAGAAACCTAGTTTATAACCATTGAGCACAAGATCGTTCATCGCATGGTTAAGAATTTCGATCTCCCGGAAGCTAAATTACTTGAAGGGATTGGTTGGGACGTCGTCCATCACCGAGCCGCTATTGAATTTTATCGTCGCACTCACGCTGGGCGGTTCTGCCCCGTGAATTTCTATATCCGTTCATCAATCGTCATGTCAAATTACTACCCCAAAAAACGGAAGCCTGAAGTGAACCTAGGGGAGCGCAAAGGGCACAGGGGTACGCAGGCCCCTCGCTTAGGGCGTTTGATAGTTTGATCTGGAGTTCAGTTGCTTGGGCCCGGGAACCATGTCCCCGTTAGCTCAATTTGCTTTGTCCCCGTTTGGCACATTTTAACAATCGTAGTAGAGGTGAAACTCGTAGGGATGAGGCCGCAGGCGAATAGCTTCGGCTTCGTTCTTGCGCTTGTAGGCAATGTAATTGTCTATGAAGTCGGCAGTGAAGACGTCGCCCTTCAGTAGGAAATCGCTATCCTCTTCGAGGCACGTTAACGCTTCGTCCAAGCTGGCGGGCATGGAGGGGACATTTTTCATTTCTTCAGGAGACAGGTCGTAGATGTCTTTATCGAGCGGTTCACCTGGATCGATTTTGCGCAGCACTCCATCTAAGCCGGCCATGAGCATGGCGGCAAAGGCCAGGTAAGGATTGGCGGCGGTGTCAGGTGGGCGGAACTCGACGCGCTTTGCCTTGGGGCTGGAAGAGTACATGGGAATGCGGCATGCGGCGGAACGGTTGCGGCGGCTGTAGGCTAAATTTACAGGAGCCTCGTAGCCGGGAACTAAGCGTTTGTAGCTGTTGGTTGTTGGGGCGATCAGGGCAGAAAGCGCGCGGGCATGCTTCAGCAATCCGCCGATGTACCACAGGGCCATTTGACTTAAACCGGCATAGCCATCACCGGCAAACAGAGGCTTGCCGTCCTTCCACAAACTCTGGTGGCAGTGCATGCCTGAGCCGTTGTCCTGAAACAGAGGCTTAGGCATAAACGTTGCGGTTTTCCCGTATTGATGGGCCACGTTGCGCACAATGTATTTGTACAGCATCATGTTGTCGGCGGACTTCACCAGGGTGTTGAACTTCTGATCAATTTCACATTGGCCGGCGGTGGCTACTTCGTGATGATGGCATTCAATAACCAAGCCGCAGTTCTCCATGACTTTAACCATTTCAGACCGTAGGTCCTGATAGTGGTCGGTAGGCGGTACGGGGAAATATCCTTCCTTATAGCGCGGGCGGTAACCGTTATTTTCACCTTGCTTGCCGGAATTCCAACGGCCTTCCTGGGCGTCAATATGATAGTAGCTTTCGTGCTGATTAGTATCGAACCGCACGTTATCAAAAATGAAGAATTCAGCTTCGGCACCGAAGAAGCAGGTATCGGCGGTGCCGGTGGTTCGCAAGTAGGCTTCGGCTTTTTGGGCGATGAAGCGGGGGTCGCGCTCGTACTTCACGCGGGTGATAGGGTCGATGACGTTGGCGGTCATCACCAGGGTGGGAATCTCGTAGAAAGGATCCATCATAGCGGTGGAAGGATCGGGGATCAGAAGCATGTCGCTTTCGTTGATGGCATTCCATCCGCGGATGCTTGAGCCATCGATGCCCATCCCATCCTCAAAGGTGCTGGATTCCAGCATATGGATGGGATAGGAAATGTGTTGTTGCAATCCTGGGATATCGGTAAAGCGGATATCCATCTGTTCTGCATGATTGTCTTTGGCGAACTGCAATACTTCTTTGGGACTCATTGATTCTCCGACTAGTGGAAATGGTGCAATCTGATAGTATCCAATGCTTTCTGTTAGGGTCAAATAGGATAAGTTTATGGAGCAGATTAGCTTAGGGCTTGAACGCCGTCAGTTTTCCGTTAGTGAGTTGACCTATGCCATTGCGAACACGTTGCAATCGGCATATAGCGGTATTTGGGTTTCCGGTGAAATATCGGGTTTGAAGATGGCTGGAAGTGGCCACTGCTATTTCACATTGAAAGATGACGAGGCTCAAATTCGCTGTGCTGTTTGGCGCAATGCATACCGGTTGCTGCGGGCTAAACCGCAGGACGGGATGCTGGTGCTGGCTCGGGGAAGAATGGAAGTTTATCCACCGCGAGGGGAATATCAACTGATTGTGGAGGCAGTGGAGCCGCTTGGGTTAGGGGCGCTGCAATATGCTTTTGATCAATTGCGCAAGAAACTTGCAGAAGAGGGACTGTTTGATCCGGCAACAAAGCGCCAGTTGCCTGCCCTGCCCCGCAACATCGGCATTGTGACTTCACCCACTGGTTCGGTGATCCGCGACATGCTGCATGTGTTCGCGCGACGCTTTCCGGGATTGCACATTCGAATTTATCCGGCGTTGGTGCAAGGGCAAGGGTCGGTTGAACAGGTTGTGGACGGAATTGAATATTTCAGCGCTACGAATGAAGACGCGCAAAACGGAGCTCCGGCGGCGAGCGACTCTAGTGTTCCTCCAACATTGGTGGAGCGCCGCCGGGCCCTTTGCGCTAAAACTTGGGCTGATCTGGTAATTGTGGCGCGAGGCGGAGGGTCTTTGGAAGATTTGTGGACTTTCAATGAAGAAGCTGTGGCGCGGGCGATTGCTAATTGTTCGGTGCCGGTGATCTCAGCCATTGGGCATGAAACGGATTTCACCATTGCTGATTTCGTGGCGGATTTAAGGGCACCCACTCCATCGGCTGCGGCTGAATTGGCGGTTCCTACTAAAGACGGGCTGCTGGAACAGACCACTGCAATTGGCCGGCGATTGCAACAGGCCATACGGTTCCGGGTATCGCAATCTTCGCGAAGGCTGGAAGTTCAGGGGGTGGACCGTGCGCGGATGCTATTGGAACGGCGTGTTTACCGGTATGCGCAGCGCACCGATGAACTGGATGCCAGGGCGTTGCGGAAATTGGAAGGCAGTGTTGCTGCTGCGCATCGGCAATGGTCGGTGGTGGATAGCAAGCTGAGGAAGTTGGATCTGCGCTTGAAAATTGCTGGGGTGAAGCAGAGGCTTGCGGCATTGACGAATCGGCAGCAGACTGCGGTTGATCGGCGTTTGGCTGGGGCTCGGACTCAGTTGAATCCGATGGCTGCGGAACTGGCGCAACTGAGTCCATTGAAGATTCTGGATCGTGGGTATTCGATTGTGGAGACCACGGAGGGCAGAGTGGTGATGGATCCCGCGGCGGTTAAGCAGGAACAGTTGTTGACCGTGCGTTTGGCGAAGGGGCGGCTGCCGGTTAGGGCGGTTTAAGCCGCTATTTGACGGCTGAGGCAACCTGAGTGGTTTCGCCAGCGGCTAAGCGGCGAAGCGTAGCTTCAAGGTCGGAATCTCTGACGAATTTCGAGGTTTGCGAGGCTCGGCGATCAACTCCATCGGGCCCTAAAACGACCAACGCGTTTTCATGACGCCAGGATGTAGAAGCTGAGACGCGAATTACCCAAGTCCCGTTTTCCGGCCACACTTTGGGAACGGCTGCTGTGAAATGTGGCCAGTGAAGAATGGCCTGGCGATCTGGGGAATACGCGATGTCATTCCGTTCACCAGTCAAATGCACTAACTGAATAGGCACTGACTTGCGTTGGCCATTTACCAGACCTTCAGCAGTGGCGGCCACCACCGCTGCCCCCGCTGAGCAGCCATAGACTTGCACGGTGAAGGCAGCTGTGTGCGCCCGAGGATCAGAGTGAGCTTGCGGTTGACCAATGGAGATGAAGAACCAGCCCCCA
>JAYUSZ010000372.1:0-7925 GCA_043755435.1 Bryobacterales bacterium
GCAATTTGAGCATGCCGCTCCACGACCGGATGTTTCCATCTACAAGAACTACTCACCCGAAATTCCACCGCTGGAAATTGATACCGAATGGATGGAGCGGGTGGTTTACAATTTGGTCATGAACGCCGCTCAAGCCTCACCCGCAGGCAGTGCTGTCACGGTGAAAACCCGGTTGTTGGACGATCATAGCCAGGCTGAAATTTCTGTGATCGACCGCGGCTCCGGCATAGACTCCAAGAACAGGGAAAATATTTTCAACCCCTTCTTCACCACAAAATCCGATGGCGTGGGTCTGGGCCTAGCCATTGTGTCAAAAGTGATTGATGAGCACGGGGGCCAGATCGTGGTGGAGAGTGAGCTTGGAAAGGGAAGCATTTTTCGAGTGCTATTGCCATTGAAGGCTCCAATGGAAAATTCTGTCAAATGAAACAACGAATCCTGATAGTTGAAGATGAAGAAAAACTGCGGCGCGTGGTGGAACTGCAATTGCGCTCCTCAGGCTTTGATGTGGAACAAGCGGGCACGGCTGAACAGGGTCTGAAAATGATTGACCACGCCGACCTGATACTTACCGATCTGCGTCTACCCGGCATGGATGGTATTGAATTTCTGCGTGCCGTACGCCTACAGTATGCCCATACCCCAGTAGTGTTGATGACCGCCTTTGGCACCATTGAAAACGCTGTGGAGGCGATGAAAATTGGTGCCAATGATTTTCTGTTGAAGCCTTTCTCCCTCGATCATTTGGTTGCGGTGGTGAACAAGGCTTTGGAGATGCGCAACCTCCGAGCGGAAAATCGGCAGTTGCGCGAGGAGCTTGGCCAGCGTTTCCAGTTAGACAATATTATTGGCCGCAGCCAGCCCATGCAGGAGATTTTTTCCACCGTAATGCGCGTTGCCCCTACTCGGGCCACCGTGCTGCTGGCTGGCGAAAGCGGCGTGGGGAAGGATCGCATTGCGCGGGCTATTCATCAGCAATCCCCACGCAAGGACAAGCCCTTTGTGAAAATCAATTGTACCTCCATTCCAGAAAATCTAATGGAGAGCGAATTGTTCGGCTATGAGAAAGGTGCTTTCACAGGTGCCAATCAAACCAAACCCGGCAAGTTCGAACAGGCGGATACCGGCACGGTCTTTCTCGACGAAATTGGCGATGTTCCTCCAGCGATTCAGGTGAAGCTTCTCCGTATTTTGCAAGAGCGGGAGTTTGAACGTCTAGGATCAAATAAAACCATGAAGATCGATGTGCGGGTGATCGCCGCAACCAACGTGGATCTGCGCGCCGCTCTTGAGCAAGGCACGTTTCGCGAGGATCTTTACTACCGCTTAAATGTGGTGCCCATGAATATCCCCCCGCTTCGTGATCGCAAGGAAGACATTCCAGTGCTGGCGGAATTCTTTGTCACCAAATTGGGTAAGGATTTAGATAGCCCGGTGCGAACCATCTCCCGAGCTGCAGTTGCGAAGTTGATGGACTACAATTTTCCGGGCAATGTGCGCGAACTGGAAAATGTTTTGGAGCGCAGTATTGTAATGGCTGAAGGTCCGGAACTTACGGCGTCAGATATCCGGCTGGACCTGGCACCGGCGTCACGGCACCATGCTGAATCATCGAATAGCTTCCTCCCGGAAGGAATGACGCTGGATCAGTATGAACAACAGCTTATTAAAGAAGCTTTGAAGCGCGCGAACGGAAATAAGAGCCAGGCGGCAAGGCTGCTGGGATTGACGCGCAACGCGTTCCGGTATCGCCTGGATCAAATGGGCATGGATTCAAGCGATACCGAATAGGCTGTTCTACTTCCCCGCAATCACCCAGCGGTCACTCCGAAACGGACCAGCCGGCAGACCATCGCGATTCATCAAATTCGCAGTTGGGTCATCGGCCCAGGCATAGCGGACAGCAGTTGGCTCCATCACTTCGGGGCTGGATACAACAACGGTATTCCCTTCAATCTTCGCCGTCGCTAGTGCAAACTTCTCGTCTTTACCCGCAACCATAAAGCCTTTCAACTCCTCGTTACCTTGCACGCTGAGACCCGCGCCAACATGGTTGAACCAAACTCGAATGCCTTTGCCTTCGGCAGTGCTTTGACGATACAAGGGACCAGAGTATTCAATCTTTTCGCCATAAACAGTGGCCCGCGCGGCGAGTGCCAAGCGGTGGCCAATGGCTTGCTTATTCTTCGGATGAATGTCCTTCGATTCGCCAACTTCAATAGCAACAGCCATACCCGTATCGCGCAATTCCAATGCATCAGCTTGCGATTCGCGTAGCAGTGGCCAATAGGGATTGGCCTTGAAATTGGCTAATTGCACAAACAGAAACGGCAGACTTCCCTGCCCCCAGCCCGCTCGCCAATCTTCAATCATCAAGCGGAATAGCCTACGGTAAGGCATAGCGTGAACCAAGTTGGCATTGGCTTCACCCTGATACCAAATAACACCGCTGACGGCATAGGGGATCAACGGGGCAATCATCCCGTTATAGAGTCCCGATGGAGTGTGTTGATGGCCTGGGCCAAACGGTGGTTGTGGCGGAGCTGGTGGTTTTGAACCCTCAGCCTTAGCCTTTACCACCACTTGTTTATGATTTTCTAAAGCCTTGTCATATCGCTCCTTGGCTGCTGGATAGTTGCCCAGAATTTTTTCCCAATCTGAGGAGATGAACTTCAAAGCAGGTTCGGATTCCAGGGCTTGAGCACTGGTCCATGCTTGCGCCGGGGTGCCACCCCAGGAAGAATGAATGAACCCGATGGGTACGCCAAGTTTCTGATGCAGTTCTCTGGAAAAAAAGTAACCGGCAGCGGAAAAACCCTTAACGGAACTGGCGTCACATAGCTTCCAGGAACCAACCACGTCCTCGGCAGGAGAAGCAGCTACAACACGCTCCACTTGAAAGAGACGAATTTTAGGATATTGGGCAGAGGCAATTTCCGTTTCGGCATCCTTTGACCGTTCAACTGACATTGCCATATTGGATTGGCCGGAACCCACCCAGACTTCACCTACTAAGACGTCGCGAACGACTAAGGTGTTTTCTCCTTCAATAGTAAGATCCGCAGGCGCGCCGGGCTTCATCGGGTGAAGGAATACCGACCATTTACCAGCGGCAGAGGCTTTGGCCGATACCTTCTGTTCTTGAAAAATGACGGTTACGGATTCGGCGGGGTTCGCCGTCCCCCAAATTCGCACCGGGGCGTTTTGACGCAGCACCATATGGTCGGAAATCAATGAGGGAAGTTTGACGGCGGCGGAAAGTTGTAGGCCAGCAGCGAGCAAAGGAAGCAGGAAATGGGATATTCGACACATAAGCAACGACTATTGTGTCATGTCTTAAGGGTTGATTGAAGGCAAAAGTAAAACCGGTATCCTCTGTAATCCTTTTCAAGGCACCCGCCGATATCACCAATGGGGGAGATGGATTAGGAAATCCGTCTTTGTATGGATCAAGCTGCAATAAAAACGGCGGAAATAGTTCAACCAAGGCTTAATATTCCCTATTCGTGGAATCAGTCGTTGGAGGAAATCGGATATGCTCCAACAGTTCTGATTGTGGATGATCTGGAGATTAATCGCCGTCTATTAAAGGCGATGCTTCGCAGCACGAATTACCGTTTCCTGGAAGCAAGACGTGCTGACGATGCACTGCATATCCTTGAAACGGAACCCGTTGACCTGGTTATTCTGGACTTGATGATTCCAGGCTTGAGTGGGCCCGAGTTCTGCAGGCATGTGAAGAACAACCGAAAAACTCAGTTGGTACCCGTGCTGATGATTACCAGCCTTCACGGGGTGGAAAACGAAATTCAGGGTATCAACTCTGGTGCTGATGAATACCTAACCAAGCCGTTGCATCCGGCCCTGGTTAGGGCGCGAATCAGCGCCATGCTGCGCAATAAGGCAGCGGTTGATTCACTGGAAGAAGCGGAGACCATTCTGTTTGCCCTTGCCCAGGCGGTAGAGAGCAGGGATCCTTACACAGCCGGCCATTGCGAACGTCTGGCGACTTATAGTGTTGCGGTGGGAAACGTTTTGGGGCTTTCCAGGCAGGAATTGGTCGCACTGCATCGTGGTGGATATTTGCACGATATTGGCAAGGTGGCCGTGCCGGATAAGATTCTTCACGGGACAGAGAAGCTTACCGCAGAAGAATGGGATGTCATGAAGATGCACACCACACGAGGCGAGGAAATCTGCCGCCCCATGAAGAGCCTAAAACCCGTGCTGCCCATTATTCGGAGTCATCACGAACGTTGGGACGGCACAGGATATCCAGATGGTTTGACTGGAGAGAATATTCCATTATTAGCCCGGATCCTTCAGGTGGTGGATATCTATGATGCGCTGATTACAGCCCGCACCTATAAACCAGCACTCTCCCATGAGGAAGCGATTCAAATTCTGGAAGAAGAGGCTGCAAAGAAATGGCGTGATCCAGACTTGGTTGCTTTGTTCGCCAATATTTCGAATAGTTCCTGGGAACGGAGCATAGCTGAATTCGCCTCCTCAGAATGGGAAGAATTGCAGTCAATGCGCGTTTCGCTAGAAAACATGCAAGTATCGGTTTCCCGTCAAGCGGGTTAATTCGGAAGCGAACTTACTTACGGACCGGAATTACTCGTCCGTTCCCTCTTGCCATGGGCTGAGGTACAGTAGATGGCACCGGTTCTGGCTCAGGTTCTGGAAGCTTCTTGGGACGAGCATCCAATTTCTTTGCGATGTACTCATCCTTGGCCTTCAGGAACTTCGGCGATTCGGGAGCAATCTTGGTAGCCTCAGTCACTTCAACATCGGTAACTTCCTGAGCCATCCCAACAAACTTCTGCAAGTAATTCTTAATGCGGTCCTGAACCAGCCGTTCACTGGAGTTCATCAAAAGGAAAATAATCTGATCCCCTGCAGCGTGACGAAGCGCCTTGTAAATTAGGGACGGCTTTTTCAACGTCGGGGATTTGATTTCCTTTTCCAATTTCTTTGACTTTGCTTCGAGTTGTTGCCAGCTATTCACCGTAGCCTTGTCAATATTCATATTCTTGATCAGGGCATTCTTTTCTTTAGGGGAAAGCTTTTGAGTCAAGACATAAAGAAACAGACTTGGATAATTGGTTTCAAAGCCGATTTCAAAAGGAATATTCGTCCGCGCTTTCATCAGCTTCTGCATGCCGGACAAATTCACTTTGGCACCGGTAAGAGCAGGGGAAAACAGCGGCAGGATTTTCTCTTCGTCCAGAATCCGAAGCAATTCAGCGGGGTTCACTTCACCCGCCATACGCAACAGTTCGGGCCCCAGGATTTCATTAGAAATCTTTAGATGCAGCCCAGATTCCTTCACGTTGTCATATTGCCCTTTGGTCCGTTCAGACAAAGGAAAATTCATGCGAACGCTGAAGCGCCACATGCGCAACACTCGCGACGCATCATCGTAAAGGGCGTAGCTATAGGCGGTTTGCATTTCCCGCCTCTCCAAGTCAGCCAATCCGTTAGTAGGATCCAGCAGCAACCCGCGTGATGCTTTGTTCAAGGACAAAGCAATGGCATTGATGGTGAAATCGCGTCCACGCAAATCCTCGTGAATCGTAGCCGCGCTTACTGTAGGTTTCGACCCGGCTCGGCCATACTTTTCCACTTTAGCCATTGCGAATTCCGCAGTAACGTTGCCTGGAAAACGCATCTCAATACTTTTCTTCCGGTCATCGGTGGAAATTATTTCGCCACGGAGTTTCTTTTCCAAAAGCTTCGCAAGAGGCTTGGGTGCTCCTTCGACCACAAAGTCGAGATCGCGAACTGGATAGCCGCCCAAAACATCACGCATCGCTCCGCCGGCCAGAAAGACACTGAGATTTGTATCAACCGCCGCTGCTTGCACAGCGTTCACCACCTGGAACTGGCTTGCCGTCAGGTGGCTCTCAAGCATGAACATGTAATCACTCATTCAACAGCTCTCCAAAACTAAATCAAGCGCGTGGATGATGTTCATCCACAACTCGCCTTAAACGCCCGCGCATAACGTGCGTATAAACCTCTGTGGTCCCAATATCAACGTGTCCCAACATGGTCTGCACGCTGCGTAAATCGGCTCCGTTCTCCAGCAAATGGGTGGCAAAGCTATGGCGCAGCACATGGGGTGTCAAACCATGGAAAATGCCTGCTCGCTTACCCAACTCTCGAAGAGCGGTCCAAAACATTTGACGGGTCATCCGGCTACCTCTCCCCGTCACAAACAAAAACCGGCTTGCCCGCTGCTTCAAAATTGCCGGGCGGGCCTCTTGCACATATCTGGTCACAAACCCAATCGCTTGCCGTCCAACGGGAACCAAGCGTTGCTTATCGCCCTTACCGGTTACTCTCAGAACTCCAAGATCTGGATTCAAGTCGGAGAGCTCAACCGCGCATAACTCAGACACTCGCAGACCCGATGCATAGAGCAGTTCTAGCATAGCTCTGTTTCGTTGTCCCAAGGGTTCAGTGAGATCGCAAGACTGTAATAGCTTATCAATATCTTCCGCATTCAAAAACTTCGGGATGGATTTCCATTGCTTGGGGGTCGACAAAAACTCTGTCGGATCCGCAGTCAAGGTACCAAGACCGATCAAATGACTATACAATCCTCTCAGACTGGATAGGTGTCTGGCAATAGAACGACTGCTAAGTCCTTTTTTGTAAAGTAGATCCACATAGTGCCTAAGATCTTCTTCAACCGGGATTCCAGACACTTTAGTTTCCTCGGAAAAGTGACGGAAACCATTCAAATCTAAAGAGATAGCGGAAATAGAATTCCTCGCCAACCCCTTTTCCATCCGGCAAAAATCGAGATAGCGCTGTACGATAGCAGACAAAGAAGCCACTTCCAGCATTGTGCCAATGATACAATACTTACGAAAATGTTTGGAAGCAATCCGGGTTTGGAGTCGAGTTTTTGAGCACTTCTACAAGTAAGAAAGCGCTGGTGCTGCGATTTGATCGCGAACCGCTGACTGGCTTTGTGAATCCACAGAACTTTGCCACGCCAAGTGGAATCGAACTCCTGACACCACAAGGTCAGGTACAAATTCTACCGTTTTCTGAAGTGAAACTCGTTTGTTTTGTTAAAGATTTCGCTGATTCCCCCAACGTTTTTGAGAAACGGCAATTCGCCGCACGCCCGAAAACTCTGGGACTTTGGGTTCGTTTGAAATTTCGCGACGGAGAACTACTGGAAGGACTTTTATCCAGCAATTTGTTGCATATAGAGCAATTCGGGTTCACCGTGGCTCCACCTGACCCTACATTGCAGCGCATCTTTGTACCGCGGTCTGCTCTTACCGACATGGATGTACTTGGTGTAATTGGAAGTGCGTTGAAGAAACCTAAGGTGAGACCGGTTTCCGAAGATCAGTTGCAGATGTTTGAGTAAATTCTTACAGCAAACGGAAATTTACTTCCACTTGAGCAATAACGGGAACTGCGCGGCCGTCTTTTACACCTGGCTTGAATCTCCACTTCTGGACTGATTCGATTGCCTTCTCATCCAAACCGAGGCCTAACGCGCGGATTATGCGGATATCACGAGGGTTGCCTTTTTCGTCAACAACCACGGAAAGCAGCACTGTGCCTTGGAATTTTGCTTTGCGAGCCTCTTCCGAGTACTCCGGCTCAACTTTGAATAAGAGCGCTGGGGAAGATACGCCGCCACCAACGCGGTAAGCGCCACCGCCAGTTCCGCCGCCGGAACCAGGACCAAAGCCACCGCCAGTGCCTGAACCTACGCCACCGCCACTACCGCTACCAATTCCAGCCCCAGAGCCAGTACCATTGGAAGGAATTTTTCCAAGGGAGTTGGGGTCACCGAAATTGGGCATGTTTACATTGGGTACGGCTGTATCCAACTGAATGGTGGGCTCCATGATCAGTTTTGGAGCTGTATTGTTTACAACTGCCATGGG
>JAYUSZ010000373.1:0-21215 GCA_043755435.1 Bryobacterales bacterium
TCTCACTAACCGCCAATTATTCCCGCCCTCTGCCCCCCAACCAGTCGACCTGCACCCTCAATCAGATCCCGAGCCTCAAACGGAACCAATTGAAAACACAACAATGGATAACCAGGAACTCACAACTGAAAAATTACCCGTTGAAGCGAAGCTAATTGTTGCAACCGAAAACCATGTCATCGATCCCCGCAGCCCCCTTTACGACGCACTTCCTCCAATCTTTCAACCAACAGGAACAGAAAAGCCCCTTACTTCGGCCGCAACAAGCTAAGAAAGTCAGGACTCAACGGCAACCCATCGTTAGGCTCAAACCGCAATACCCAAAATCCCGGTTCACAGCATGGGCAAAATTTTAAGATCACTACCTCTACAATCAGTTACCGGCAAATGATAGCCCAGCGAAGCTCAGCAATGCTCCCACGCATGGTAAATTGCTGGCATGAAAATTGTGTCACGCACATCTCGAATCGAACACGAATTGGACCGAGCTCTTGGGGAAAGATTCGGAGAATAAGGCCCACAATAATTCAGCCTGCAACGCCGGTGTAGACATGCGCCTCCTGTGATAGGCTGAAACATAAAATTATGAAACTCCAAATCGTTTTTTTCGCCATGGTCTTGTTCCCGCTTGCAGTCAATGCCCAGACTGCACTTGGAGCGATTACAGGAACTGTCACTGATCCGCAAAAAGCGCCTCTCGTCAACGTTGAAATCGTGGCCCGCCACTTGGGCACATCCATTACACATCGTGCCTCCTCCAACGAGACAGGCACTTACCTACTCACCAATCTCCCCATCGGCAGCTACGAGTTGACCGCGAAGAGCCCCGGATTTAAGCAGACTTTCCGCTCGGGCATTACAGTCGAAGTTGCCCAGCGCTTCCGCCTGGACCTGGAACTTCAGCTAGGTGACGTGGCCGAACGGATTGACGTCGTTTCCGAAATCCCGCGAATTCAAACCGAAGACTCCTCTCTTGGCACAGTAGTGGAGCAAAAGCGAATTGCCGATTTGCCTCTCAATGGCCGTCACGTATTCAATCTGGTGAAGATTGTCGCTGGCGTCGTGCCCCGATCCAATTCAACTGATGGCTTTGCCGAAGTGAACAATCAGACCTTCTCGCAGATGCGAATCAATGGAGGCCCGGCGTATGGCAACCAGTTCTTCCTGGATGGTGTTTCAAACACCGCTGCGGTTCACAACGAAATTTCCGTTGTGCCCATGTCCGATGCGGTTCAGGAATTTCGCGTGGAAACCAATGCTCTGAAAGCGGAATACGGGCAAACTGCAGGTGGGGTTATTAATGCAGTGACCAAGGCCGGCGGCAACCGGGTACAGGGCTCTCTTTATGAATTCCTCCGCAACGATTCCCTCGACGCGCGCAATGCATTTTCCACACAGCCCGATCCTCGCACCGGCCGCACCAAACAGGTATTGCGTTACAACCAATACGGCGGAACCATTGGAGGACCAGTCTACATTCCGAAGCTTTACGATGGACGCAATCGCAGCTTCTTCTTCGCCGGATGGGAGCAATGGTTGTGGCGGTCCACCGGCGCACCCCAAATTGCGACGGTTGCGCCCGATGAGCAGCGAGCCGGCGATTTCAGCCGCGCTTTCGACGCGCGAGGTCAAGTGATCCCCATTTATGATCCAGCCACAACAGCACCGAATCCAGCTGGCAGTGGCTTTGTGCGCACTTTGTTCCCTGGCAATATTGTTCCCAGGGCACGGTTCGATTCCCTGTCCGTCAAGGTACTTCCCTACATGCCGCAAGCCAACGCACGGCCAACGGATGCCATCACCAATGTCAATAATTTCGTCTCGCTGGCTAAATCCACATCGAACCAAACTGTCTCAACAACGCGCATTGATCATCGCATCAATGAATCCAGTAATCTATTTTTCCGCTATTCTTTTTCTTGGAACATTTTGAAAAATGCAGGGTTTGGTTTGGGGCCCGCAGACCCCGGTGCGCGCAACGATCAGCGGGACAACCACAACGCCGTTCTGGCTTGGACCAAAACACTTTCACCCACCATGGTGAACGATGTACGCGTTGGAATCACCCGCCAGTATTTGCCGTTTCTGCATCCAAGCTTCGATCAAGGCTGGCCGGCGAAATTGGGCTACCCATCCAACATCCCTCAGGACACCTTTCCTCCAGTTCAAATTGCAGGCCTGCTGACCATCGGCAATCCAAATTTTTCCGGCGGGTTGAGGGCTCAGAACATCGCACAAATTGTGGATCAATTCAGCTACATTCGCGGTAAGCATAGCTTCAAGGCTGGTGTTGATTTGCGCGATTGGCGCAATAGCTTCATCAATCGTCTGAACCCCTCAGGTAATTTCTCATTCACCACTGGACTTACAGGCAACCCACTTTCTCCTGCAGGCAATGGAATTGGCTTGGCAACTTTCTTATTAGGCGAGGTCTCTAGTGGCACTTTGGGCTTCCGTCCGTTCTTCCAGTCTCGATCCAAGCCGTTAGGTTTGTATTTACAAGATGATTGGAAGATCACTTCACGGCTCACCCTGAACCTTGGCATTCGCTATGACGCTAGCTACGGTTTTTCGGAAATCCACAACCGTCATTCCAATTTCCAACCCTTCCTGATCAACCCTGAAACCAAGCTCCCGGGCACGTTGCAATATTCAGGCGTAAACGGCGCGGACCCCTCGTTTATTCAAGTGGACAAAAACAATTTCGGTCCGCGCGCGGGCTTCGCCTGGGATCCCTGGGGTAATGGCAAGACTGCTATTCGTGGTGGTTACGCTCTTGTTTATCTGCCAATTGAAAGTGGAGCCATTGTTCCCGATAATCAGAATGCCTTAGGCTTCTCGGTTGATACACAATTTGTCGCGGCTGGTGGTGGCCCGGTCAGGGCGTTCAAATTTTCCGATGGCCCATCAGCCATACTGCAACCACTTGGGCCAGCGGGTGGACCCAGCGCCTTCCGCGGTCAAAACGTCCGCTTCCAAGCCAGCAATGCGCCCACTGGATACATGCAGCAATGGAATTTTGCCATTCAGCGATCCCTATTCGCGGGATGGACCATGCAGGTGGCTTACGTTGGCAGCAAGGGTACGAAATTGTTCGGTGGCAACTACGATTTGAACCAGCTCGACCCCAAAAATTTCTCGCTGGGCTTGACGTTGCAGGACCAGGTGAACAATCCGTTCTTTGGGCAAATCGCCACTGGTGCACTCTCCGGCCGGACCGTGGCTCGAAGTCAGTTATTGAGGCCTTTCCCCGATTACTTACAGGTGGCTACCTGGGGGAATACCAACCTCTCATCCAGCTATCATTCATTGCAAATCTCAGCAGAAAAGCGCTTCTCAAGCGGTCTCTCTGTTCTAGCCAACTATACAAAATCGAAACTGATTACTGGATGCGGAGCCATTGGCGGCGGCAATTCCGGAGACTCCTGCATCGGCGATTATCGTATCGGGCGAATAAACCAGCGGATTGACCGCGCCATTGATTCTGATGATGTTGCCAGCCGCATGGTTGTTTCTGGTGTATACGAATTGCCATTCGGCAAGAGCCGCAAAATGTTGAGCAATGCCAACCTCTTAGTGGATGGTGTTTTGGGTGGATGGCAGATCAATGGAATCGGCACTTTCCAATCCGGCTTGCCGTTGGCCGTGCGCGGATCGAATAACTTCACTGGAATCGCCTACCCTGATGTTTTGCGCGATCCTACGCTACCTTCTGATCAGCGAACGCCAGTTCGTTGGTTCGATACAGAGGCCTTTCGGAATCCTGCAAACTTTGTGATTGGGAATGCACCTCGGACATTACCATCCACGCGAGGTCCTGGCTTGAGGGACATCAGCTTTTCGATTTTCAAAACTTTTGCGATTCTCGAACGCGCACGACTTGAAGCGCGTGGCGAATTTTTCAACGCAATCAATACCGTGAACTACAATTCGCCCAATGTCAGTTTTACCGCAGGAGCGAATGGGCAAAACGTGAATGCCAACTTTGGACGGATAACAGGTGCTCTGGAAGCTCGCCGTGTGCAATTGGGATTGCGGTTGGCATTTTAATCAACGGACAAAACTACTGTGAACAACCCATTTCGTTCAACTCTTGCGGCTCTACTTGCTGTAACAGCATCGGCTGCTTCTCACAAAGCAGACATTGTCATATACGGATGCACTTCCGCCGCAATGACTGCCGCTGTCCAAGCTAAGAGTATGGCCAAGTCCGTCATTATTGCTTGTCCTGAGAAACATCTGGGCGGGCTTACCGCAGGAGGCTTAGGCTATACCGATTCCGGCGATAAATCCGTCATTGGCGGACTTGCACGGGAGTTCTATCATCGCGTCTGGCTTGAATATCAAAAGCCAGAAACATGGCGCTGGCAGAAGCGCGATCAGTATGGCAACAAAGGGCAGGGAACTGAGGCGATGGATGCTGGCAATCGCACCATGTGGATCTTCGAACCGCACGTTGCCGAAAACGTCTATGAAGCTTGGATTAAGGAATTGAAAGTCCCCACCTTTCGTGATTCCTGGCTTGACCGCAGCAAAAGTGGCGTTAAGAAAGACGGCAAAGGACAGATCACCAGCATCACCATGGTGGACGGTTCTACATACTCCGGCAAAATGTTCATCGACGCAACTTACGAAGGCGACCTGATGGCCGCAGCAGCCGTTAGCTACGCCACTGGCCGTGAATCGAAGGCCACTTACGACGAACAATGGAATGGCATCCAGACAGGCGTGCTGCATCATAAGCATCACTTCGGAGCCGTGAAAACGCCCATTTCTCCTTATGTGATTCCCGGCGATCCCAAGAGCGGCGTTCTCCCACGCATTTCAACAGAGTCTCCAGGCGAATACGGTGCGGCTGACAACAAGATTCAAGCCTACTGTTTTCGAATGTGTCTGACCCAGGTTGCGGAAAATAGAGTACCTTTCCCCAAGCCGGAAACATACGATCCAAAGCAATATGAACTGCTTCTGCGCATTTTTGAAGCCGGCTGGCGTGAGACTTTCCAAAAGTTTGATCCCATTCCAAACGCCAAAACAGACACCAACAATCATGGCCCTTTCAGTACCGATAACATTGGCCGCAACTACGATTACCCGGAGGCAACGTACAAGCGCCGTCAGGAAATAATTAAAGAACATGAGGAATATCAAAAAGGCTGGCTCTATTTCATTGCCAACGATCCACGAGTGCCCGATGATGTCCGCCTGGAAATGGCGAAGTGGGGTCTGGCTAAAGACGAGTTCACGGGCACTGGCAACTGGCCGCATCAGATCTACGTTCGCGAAGCTCGCCGCATGCTAGGCAAACATGTGATGACCGAAAATGAATTGCTGAAGCGCCGGCCCACGCCCGAACCCATCGGCATGGGTTCCTACGGCATGGATTCGCATAATATTCAGCGCTACATAACTCCTGAAGGCTTTGTTCAAAACGAAGGGGACATTGGCGTCAGCACTCGCGGTCCCTATCAGATTTCTTATGGTTCCATTATTCCTAAGCAAGGGGAAACTCCGAATCTTTTGGTTCCCGTGGCCATGTCCAGCTCGCACATTGCTTATGGTTCCATTCGTATGGAGCCTGTGTTTATGATTCTTGGACAATCCGCCGCAACTGCTGCTGCCATGGCGATTGATGCCAAAGTGTCTGTTCAAAACTTACCTTACACAAAACTCAGCAAGCGCCTTTTGGAAAATGGTCAGGTGCTGGAATTCAAGCCGAAACCGAAATGATTACACGTCGACAATTTGCATCCTCCGCCATTGCGGCAACTGCTACGGTGAATGCCGCGCAAGTAAAGCCGCCCACCATCCTGCTGCGGACTGCTTGGCAAACCCGCAACATTGGCGATGTCTGTTTCACCCCATCCATGATCAGTGCTCTGGAACGCTTTGTCCCGGGCGCAAAGGTGATCGCCTGGATGTCAAATTCCAACGAAGGCATTGACGCCATGGTTCGCCGTGCCCATCCGAATGTTGAAATCCTGCACGCCAATTTAGGCAGCGAAGGTAAGGAAATGGATCCGAAGTTGCGCGAAGCTTTCTCAAAGGCTTCGCTGTTCCTTTTCAACTCGGGACCAATTTTTAACTATGGCTTGCACGATTCCTATTCTTGGGATCGCACCATGGCCAATGCCAATATCTTGTTGTACGCCAAGGATGCTGGAGTTCCTTATGGGATTTATGGACAAAGTTTTGATCGATTCGCCTGGCCCAGTGAACTGTTGTTTCCGCCGCTTGTTGGGCGATGCTTCCTTCGTCTACACTCGCGATACTAATTCGCTGAAATATCTGAAGAGTCTGAACATAAAGCCTCCAGTTCTGGACTTCGCCCCGGACATTGCCTTTCATTTTCGACTTCGCGACGATGCCCCAGCCCATGCGTTCCTTAAGGCCAAGGGGCTTGAAAAAGATAAATTCCTGGTGACCATCGTGCATTACGCTCTGCTCGACCGTCCCGGTGTCCGGGAGCGCGGCGCGGAGTATGCAGAGAAGCACCGTCAGGTCTTGGCAAAATGGATTCGTGAGACGGGACTACCAGTACTAGTAGTCGCTGAGGATGACCGCGAAGTTGAGATGGGAAAGAAAGTTTTGATTGATCCGCAGCCCGAGGAGATTCGCAAGAAAATGATCCTTCGCGAAACTTTCTGGCGCCCCGACGAAGCCCTTTCGACATATCTGCAGTCTCGCGCCCTGTTTAGCATGGAGCCACATTCCTGCATCTTCGCCATGGCCAATGGAGTTCCTTCTCTTCATTGCCATGATTGGGCATTTGGGAGGAAAGCGGAAATGTTCGTGGATTTGGGACTGGGCGATTGGGTGTTCAATTTGCCGGATGCCAGCGTGGATCAAATGTCGACGGCCCTGTTGGCTGTGCACCGTGACCCGCTGAAGGCGAAATCGAAGCTGCAGGCGGCAATGAAGATTGTGGATGCGAAGATGAGCGCAGCATTTAAAGTGCTGGCTCATTCCATGAAAGTATAACTTTGAAAGCTCACCGTGTCGGAACTCTACACTTTCTAATAGTGGCCATATTCCAGAATCGGAAATCAATGCTCTATTGATACTTGTAAGCTATTGAATTAGCATAAAGAAGGTCCCGATTTCGAGCTCCCCCGAAAGTGGTGTTCGAATTGCAAGAAACCCAGAGGGGAAGTGTGTAGGTTAACTCTGTGCGAGAACTGAAGCGGCAATTAATCGGTGCTTTGCTCGTCATCCTGACGATGGCTGCTGTAGTTGCGGCCGCAGTTAACTTCCAGCAACAAAAGAAGTTCCGGCTACCGGAAGATGGCGTTACTTGGGTCGATCGCATGGAACCGGCCATTCAGCCAGCAACCAAACCACATCCCGCAGTGGTTGCTTTTTTTGTGGAACCGGAAGGTCCTGGTGCTAAAGCGGGTATTAAAGCCGGAGACGTTTTGAGGCGCATACGCCCGGTTGCACCCACGGGATCGGAACCCTCGCCAGGAACCAGAATTGACTCCGCCATTGAAGTGACCCAGGTACTAGTTGGATTTGGCGCCTGGAAAAAGGCTGAGTACGTTATCGAACGAGTGGATCCTCGCCCAGAACGTGAAGTAGCTCCCGTTGAAGTTCAAGTTCTCATTGGTGAGCGGGTTGCCTCAAATGTTCTCTATTACCAATATCTGGTTGGAGCGGTCTACCTGTTCATTGGATTGTTCGTATATTTCCGTCGAGGGGATGCCGATAAGTCAATTCATTTTTATGTTCTCTGCTTGGCATCTTTCGTTCTTTCCACGTTCCACTACACGGGAAAGCTGAACAATTTTGACAAGGTAATTTACATCGGCAATTTTCTGGCCGGGCTGCTTGTTCCCTCGCTCTTCTTCCATTTTGCTCTGACTTTTCCAGAGCCCCGTCCCTGGTTGCGGCGTTTCTCGGGCATTGTCCTTCTTTACCTTCCAGCCACTATTCTTGCGGTTATTTTCTTCCTGGTTACCAGTGGAACTTTGCAGACCATCTTGTCGTTGGTCGAAATTCGCTGGGTACTGGATCGGATCTGGCTGCCCTTTCTTTGCTCTGGATATCTCCTTGGTGCGCTTGTTTTGGCATTTTCTCACCAATCTCAAGACGACCCCATTGTCCGCAATCAACTGAAGTGGTTGCGCAATGGCGTCATTATCGGCGTTCTGCCGTTTACCGTTTTTTACGTCATTCCTTATACTGCTGGAGTGATTCCCAACGGATACATGGAAATGACGGTGTTGTTCCTGATTTTCCTTCCTCTCACTTGGGCCTATGCAATCATCCGCTACCGCCTGATGGACGTGGACGTAATTTTCCAACAGGGTTACATTCATACGGCGGCAACCTTGGCTGTGCTGGCGGTGTTCTACGGACTGATTGTCACTTTGGGTAAATTGGATGACCTGACACCTGCCTCCATGGTTACGGTTATTCTAATTGCAACTTTCATTTTCCAGCCCATTCGGAATTGGATTCAAGAACTGTTGGATCGCTATTTTTTTTATAAAGAAAACTACGACTACCGAAGAACGCTAATCGAATTTGCCCGGGAATTAAGCACCGAAACCGATCTTAACGGCGTGTTGAACTCCGTATCTGAACGGCTGATTCGTACGTTGTCGATTCGTCAGATTGCCTTCTTCCTTGAGGGCGATTCGGGTGCCCCTTACCGCTTGTATTTAACCGCTGGACTTTCCAGACCTGTCCCCGACTTGATGGACCTCAGTTTCCTGAAGCTTAAGGAAGATGACTCGCCATATCTATTCTTTGAGCGCACTAGGAATGTTCTGGACGCACGAATGGCCAGCTATCCTGCCACTGTTCGCCACACCATTGCCGACCTGGATCTGACATATTATGTGCCCTGCAACGCACGCGGAAGAGCGATCGCCTGGATGGGTGTTAGCAGAACTGAAAAAGGCGATTTCCTTTCCAGTGACGACGTGGAATTGCTAGTGACTCTTGCCGGCTATGTTGGAATCGCCATCGAAAATGCCCGCCTTTACCGCTCCTTACAACGCAAAGCCGATGAGTACGAGCGTTTGAAGGAATTCAGCGAAAACATTGTGGAATCGATCAATGTTGGTATTTTGGCTGCTGATCTTGAGGATCGCGTGGAAAGCTGGAACAATCAACTGGAGCGCTTAACCGGAGTTGGGCGTGATAGGGCCGTTGGCCGTCGCCTGAGAGACCTGCTGCCTACCGACCTGATTGCTGACCTCGATAAGATGAAGCACGAATCGGGCATCCACAACATCTACAAATTTGAGATGCCTGCAGCCCAGGATGCATTGGCAACAACGTTGAATATTGCTGTGGCTCCGCTGTTTTCCAAGGACGGCGAACGCATTGGGCGCTTGATTATTTTTGATAACGTCACCGAAAGGGCTGAGCTTGAAACGCGCTTGGTTCAGGCCGATAAACTCTCTTCCATCGGGTTGCTTGCAGCCGGGGTTGCTCATGAAGTGAACACTCCATTAGCGGTGATTTCTACCTATGCCCAGATGCTGGCGAAGCAAGTGCAAGGGGACGTCGGGCAATCCAAGCTGCTTGAAAAAATCGCCAAGCAAACTTTCCGGGCCAGTGAAATTGTCAACTCCTTACTTAACTTTTCCCGTACTTCCTCCACGGAGTATGTGGAAACGGATTTGAACAAAGTAATCACCGAAACTCTTTCCCTTGTTGCCCCGCAACTTTCTAAAGGTCAGATCACGGTTACTCAAAATCTGGATTCGCAATTGGGGGCGGTAAAGGGTAATGCCGGGAAATTGCAGCAAGTATTTCTGAATCTGATTCTAAATGCTCGCGATGCGATGGAAGCTGGCGGCTCGCTGGAAATCCGTACATATTCAGAGGAAAGTCTTGCTATGGTTGTGATCTCCGACAATGGGTCGGGGATTCCAACCGAACTGTTGAGCCGTATTTACGATCCGTTTTTCACAACAAAAGCTCCGAAGAAGGGAACAGGTCTCGGTCTTGCCGTGACTTACGGTATCGTAAGAGAACATGGCGGCTCAATTGATGTCCAAAGTAAACCCGGCGAGGGTGCTCGCTTCCAACTGGAATTTCCTCTGGCGAGGAAAGCGGTAAATGCGTGACGCAAGCGAAGCGCCGCGGGCGCGCATCCTAATTGTCGACGATGAAGAGGATATCCGTGAGGGCCTTGAAACTCTTCTCAATCTGGAGAATTACCGCGTAGATCAAGCCGTGAATGCCAACGAGGGTTTGGCCAAGCTGGAAAATACTTCCTTTGATCTAGTCCTACTCGATCTAATGTTGCCTGATAAATCAGGGATCGACTTCCTGAAAGAATTCCGGCAACGAGATACCACCACCCCTGTATTTCTGATTACGGCCTACGGATCATTAGACGTTGCCGTACAGGCTTTAAAGAATGGTGCCAACGATTATTTCTCAAAGCCTTGGGACAACGAAAAACTTCTGATCGAAATTGATCGCCAGATCATGAAGAGCCGGCTGGAGCACGAGAATCGTGAATTAAAGCGCGCACTCAAGCAACGTTATAGTTTCCCCAACATCGTCGGCAAGAGTGATCGCATGCTGCGCATTCTTGATCTGGTGAGTCAGGTTGCACCGAGCCGGACAACCATTCTGATTACTGGAGAAACCGGGACTGGTAAGGAACTGATCGCCAAGGCAATTCACACCAACTCGCCAAGGGCGGATCACCCCTTCATTGCTGTAAACAGCGGTTCTCTACCAGCCGAATTGCTGGAATCAACTCTGTTTGGACATGTGAAAGGTGCCTTTACCGGTGCGGTAACGACCCATAAAGGTTGCTTTGAAACTGCTAACCTGGGCACCATTTTCTTTGATGAAATCGGCACCGTAAATCTCGAGACCCAAGCAAAGCTCCTGCGCGTGATTCAGGAACGGGAATTCATGCCCTTAGGTTCCACTGAGACCATGAAAGTGGATGTCCGCGTTCTGGCCGCCACCAACTCTGAATTGAAGCGGTTGGTGGAGGATGGACGTTTCCGCGAGGACCTCTATTACCGTCTGAACGTAATCAATGTTCAACTGCCTCCCCTGCGCGATCGCAAGGAAGACATCCCTCCGTTGATCGAACATTTTTTCAATAAATATTGCAGGGAAAACGATAAGTTCCTGAACCCGCAAGGGCAGGCTGTATTGCAGTTTGAGCCGGAAGCAATGCACCTGATCATGGAGCATTCCTGGCCCGGGAACGTCCGCGAACTTGAGAACGCAGTGGAGCGAGCGGTGGTTCTGGCGTCAACATCGATAGTGCCTGCTAATGTGCTTCCTGAACAACTCTTGCAAGCCGGCGGCATGCGGATTCGTCACGACTCCAGTGGAAACCTTCCCTCCGATGCCTCGCTCTATGAAATGGTGGCCGATTTTGAGCGGGCCAAAATTCTTCAGATGTTGGATGAAGCAGGGTATAGTCAGACTGAAGCGGCTGAGCGGCTGCACATTCCTTTATCAACGCTCAATCAGAAAATCAAACGCCTAAGTATTGAGATTCGTAAGCGGAACTTATAGTCCTTCTACGCCTACCAATCGCCCCTCCAGTAAAAAAGAATCGATTGAGGTAAAATAGGAGTCAGAAGTATGAAAATGAAAACAGCAACCATAACTGATTTTAAAGTCGCCGACATCAAATTGGCAGACTGGGGCCGTAAAGAGATTTCCATCGCCGAGCAGGAGATGCCCGGCCTGATGTCAATCCGCAAGAAATATGCGGTTTCCAAGCCCTTGGCCGGTGTTCGAATAACCGGTTCACTCCACATGACCATCCAGACCGCGGTTCTAATTGAAACCCTGGTTGACCTCGGAGCCAGCGTTCGCTGGGCAAGCTGCAATATTTTTTCCACGCAAGACCACGCTGCCGCGGCAATCGCCGCTGCCGATGTACCGGTGTTTGCCTGGAAGGGTGAAACTCTAGAGGAGTACTGGGACTGCACATTGCAGGCGGTCTTTCATCCAGATGGCAAAGGGCCGGAACTGGTTGTAGACGATGGCGGCGACGTCACGCTTCTAATTCACAAAGGATATGAACTAGAACTGGGAAGCGATTGGGTAAACACCCCTTCGGAGAGCCACGAAGAATCAGTCATTAAGAATTTGTTGAAGAAAGTACATGCTGAAAATCCAACCATCTGGACCAGCTTGGTGAAGTCCTGGCGCGGTGTTTCCGAAGAAACAACCACCGGCGTTCATCGTTTGTACAAAATGCATCAGGAAGGCAAGTTGTTGGTGCCTGCCATCAATGTCAATGATTCGGTTACCAAATCGAAGTTCGACAACCTTTACGGTTGCCGTGAATCCCTCGCAGACGGTATTAAGCGAGCCACTGACGTAATGTTGGCCGGCAAAATTGCAGTCGTTTGCGGTTACGGAGACGTCGGTAAGGGTTCGGCACAGTCCTTGCGTGGTATGGGCGCTCGAGTCGTTGTCACCGAAATTGACCCCATCAATGCGTTGCAGGCGGCGATGGAAGGTTACGAAGTGACCACCATTGAAGAAACCATGGGCCGTGGAGACATTTACGTTACCACCACTGGAAATGTAGACATCATCACATTTGAGCACATGGCAAACATGAAGGATCAGGCGATTGTTTGTAACATCGGTCACTTTGACAATGAAATTCAAGTGGATTTGTTGAACACAACCGAAGGCGTAAAGCGCACCAACATTAAGCCTCAGGTAGACATGTATACCTTCCCGGGCGGCAACAGCATCTTCATGCTGGCCGAAGGCCGTTTGGTAAACCTTGGATGCGCTACTGGCCATCCAAGCTTTGTCATGTCTAACAGTTTTGCCAACCAGACACTGGCTCAACTGGATTTGTGGAAGAACAAGGATTCCTACAAGGTTGGAGTCTACACGCTTCCAAAGGCTTTGGACGAAGAAGTGGCCCGTTTGCACTTGGAGAAAATCGGCGTAAAGCTGACCACTCTGACGCAGCGTCAAGCCGATTACATTGGAGTTCCAGTGGAAGGTCCGTACAAACCGGATTCCTACCGTTACTAAGATGGTTGTTTAGAAAAAGGCCGGTTGGAAGCAAGTGCTTCTTGCCGGTTTTTTCTTTTCGAAAAGGCAATCAATTGAGACGCATAAATTGGTCCAAGCGGCTGCTCATGCTAAAATAGAAACTCATGTCAGTTGGATGCATGTTTTACAATGCAACCGACTTTATGAGCCGGTAGCTCAGTTGGTAGAGCATCGCACTTTTAATGCGGTGGTCGCGGGTTCGAGCCCCGCCCGGCTCACCATTCTTTCCAATTCACGCAGCAGGCGGACGCCACTGGCTCTACGCCAAAGAGGTCACGCTTTTGCGCCGGCTGGGAGGAGGTTTCCCATTCTATTAAGTGTTCCTCTAACCTTCCCCGGGCATCTTTCCTTAGCCAAAAGCCCAGGATGTTGTTAAGTCAGTAACTTGCACTCCTCAACCCCCAACCAGCAGTAACCTTACAACAGTAAAACAGTGAGTTGATGCTCGAAATCAGCCCCTCAAGGTTTTCGCTTTCCTGCAGCACATCGCCGTGTTGAGCGTAAGAGAATGCAACTAATGAGTCGGATCGACCGTCTTTTCAGGACTATTCTTTAGATCCGACGAGAAGTTCGATGCCAATGTGCTGGCGCAATTGGGGAATTGGGCGAATTCAGATGGAGAGCATCGTTCGACATAAGAGATTCACGCAGAATTTGATTGTGGCTCATTGCTAGAGCCATTCTCGAGGCTACGGAACGTCCCTTAGCCAATACCGAATCTGCAGTTGCTGAAGATTTTCTATTCTATTATTGACAAACAGACAAAAGAGATATATATTGTCCGTATTAGACATGGTGACCAAAACTTCCCTTTCGGCAATTCGCGCTCTTATGTACTTGGCGCACCGTGGGGAGGACGTCTTTCTTTCGCCTCGTAAGATCGCTGAGGATCTCAGGGAGTCTCCTACATACATGGCAAAGGTCACCCGTCATTTAGTTAAAGCTGGGATTTTGAGAGCCGAGAAAGGGGCTAAAGGAGGAGTTCGCCTTAGCCGCAAGCCTTCCGCCGTTTCACTTCTTGAAGTGGTCGAAGCTTGTCAGGGAACCCTAGTTGGCGCCTATTGCCAACCAGGCTGTGATCTGGATCTGGTCTGTGGTTATCATCGTGCCGCCTCGGAACTGCATGCAGCCATCAGTGGTGTCCTTTCGCGGTGGACACTTGCCCAGTTGTTGCAGAACCCCGCTCCGGCGAAAAGAAAATCAGGTGAAATGCCCTGCGTGATCCTAAGCGGCATCTCGCCAAAATTGTTCTATACAGTTGGGAAGCAATATCGAGTCCCTGAAGGATAAATGAACGATGCAGCCGCTCAAGGTGAAGGTTCCCGGTGAAGATCATCACGCAGGATTGATTTCCTGCCAGATGGCCTGCCCGGTTCGAACCGACGCCCGCGGCTACGTGAGGGCGATCGCTGATGGCCGATTCGAAGAAGCCTACCTGATTGCCCGCGGCCCTAATCCATTTGCTTCCATCTGCGGTCGAATTTGCGGTGCCCCTTGCGAAGCTGCGTGCCGGCGAGGCAAAGTTCCTCGGGTTGACGCGGACGGACACTTTGTGGCCACCGACCGGCCTATCGCAATTCGGGCCTTAAAACGGTTCGTTTGCGAAATAGCGGGTCCCGATTCACAGCCAACACTTGAAGTTTTGAACAAGGTAAGGTCCTATGTCCCGGATGTGGTTGCTCACGCTGAGGAGTTCGCAGCGTTGCTTAAAGCGTCCGTCAGCGGATCGATCCGAAAAGGGAATGGGGAACGGATTGCCATCATTGGCGCAGGGCCAGCAGGCCTCTCCGCCGCCCACGATTTGGCCTTGCTCGGTTTCAGCCCGGTGGTCTTTGAAACGGAGCCAGTGCCGGCTGGAATGCTGGCAGTGGGCGTTCCGGCTTACCGGTTGCCGCGCGAGGTAATTGCACGTGAAGTTGCCGTGATTGAGGCACTGGGCGTGGAGATTCGATGCAATACCACCATTGGCAAGGAGATTTCGTTCGAACAGCTTAGGTTTGACTTCGCGGCAATCCTGATTGCGGTTGGAGCAAAATCATCTCGTGCACTGGGGCTCATTGGGGAACATGGTCCTCGTGTTTATGGTGGTGTGGATATGTTGCGGTCCGTATCCCTTGGCTTACCGATCGACATTGGCCGCGAAGTGATTGTGATTGGAGGAGGCAATGTAGCCTACGATACGGCGCGCTCTGTGCTTCGGCAGATCGCTTACGACACTGCACGAACTGCGGCGCGGCTTGCTGGCACTTCCTATGTACGGCTGGTCTCTCTTGAGAGTTTGGAAGAGATGCCTGCCGATACGGTGGAGATCGTCGAAGGCGACGAGGAAGGCATTGAACGGATGAACGGATGGGGCCCGCTTGAAATCAAACGCGACGCCACAGGGAGCCCTACTGCCGTCGTCTTCCGCAAATGCTTACGTGTCTACGATGAGAACCGGCGATTCTCTCCCCTTTATGACGATTCGGAACAGCGGGTTGTTCCCTGCGATACGGTACTGCTTTCCGTGGGGCAAGTTCCTGCAGTTGGATTCCTGGATGAAGGTGGGAATGACGTTGAGCAAGCAAGGCCAGGCTGGCCCAAGGTGGACGCCGCAACCCTTGCAACCACGGCAAAAGGCGTGTTTGTTGCAGGTGATCTCGCTCATGGCACTCGTCTTCTGATCGATGCTGTTGCCTCCGGAAAAGCAGCTGCACGATCCATATACCAATACCTTACTGGTCTCACTTTGCATTCCGAATCGACCACCATGCACCGGCTGCTGGAAAACTACCGCCGCGAGCGAGGTTACGAATCCATCCGGCGTCAAGAGATACCGTTACGCGATCCCTCTGAACGGCTGGAACATCCAGACACCCTGGTGGAGATTGGCTATGGAGCAGAGGAAGCGGTTCGCGAAGCATCCCGCTGCTTAGATTGCGGCGTTACCCCGATCTTTGACGGCAACCGCTGTGTGCTGTGCGGTGGTTGTGTTGACGTATGCCCTACGCAATGTCTGAAGATCATCTCGTTGAGCGGTATGGAGAAGGAATCACCCATTGATCAAGCCATTGAGCAGTTGCTTGGTTCCGGTGCGGATCTTGAGGAGAATTCGGCCATTGTGAAGGATGAGGATCGCTGCATCCGTTGCGCTCTTTGCGCAATGCGATGTCCTGTAACCGCGATCACAATGGAGCGCGTTGAAATTCACACGTTTTGGAGGAATCAATGACAATTGTTCCTGGTAGCCCAAAGTCACGGCTTGATCCCGAGCCGATGCCTAGACGCGACTGGCTCGGCCTGGCTTCACTCTGGTCAGCTGGTTCTGCTCTTCTATTTGGATTCTTGGGGGCTATGCGACTGCCCAAGGCTGCGGTGGTCGCTGCTCCGTCGAAGGGGTTCGATGTCACACTGCCGGAGTCGCTGCAATTGGGCGAGGCATTTGTGCCTCCTAACAGAGCAGTGGCCGTCTATCGCGATGCTGAAGGCGTGTACGCGATCTCAACGATTTGTACTCATCTGGGTTGTGTGGTGAAACCGAATGCTGAAGGATTCGAGTGTCCTTGCCACGGTTCCCGATTTCAACCCGACGGAGCTGTTGCAAGGGGTCCCGCGCCACGCCCACTGAATTGGCTGAAGGTCAAGGTGGCTGATGGCGGATTTCACATTGATGAGGGAAAGACTGTCCAGGCGGGCACGAAGGTGAAAGCATGAGCACACCAGTTCTACCACCACCATCGGCTCTTGAGGAGTTCAGGGACAACCTTTATGCCGCCCCACGGCGGATATACCAAACAGCATTCCGGGGGGGGAAGCCGAACACGGATCGTACACGCTCCACGTTTGTTTTCGGTAGTGTGTTCCTGCATCTTCACTCCGTTCGTGTCCATCGCCGGACTTTGAAGTGGACGGCAACCATGGGATTGGGAATTGCATCTACGGCTGCTTTCCTGATTACTTTGATTACCGGTGTTTTGTTGATGTTCTATTACAAGCCCTATCCCGAGGCGGCCTACCAATCCATTAAGGACATCCACTTTGTAGTGCCCACAGGGCGCTTTATGCGGAACATTCATCGCTGGGCGGCCAACCTGATGGTGGTCACCGTGATTCTGCATATGGCAAGGGCCTTTTACACTGCATCGTATCGAAAACCTCGCGAATTCAACTGGCTTATCGGCATGGGATTGCTCGTCACTACTTTGGGGTTGTCCTTCACTGGCTACTTGTTGCCATGGGATCAGTTGGCCTATTGGGCAATCACGATTGGTGCGAACATTGCGCAATCGCCACGGGAAGTGACGGACGCAATTGGAATCACGGATTGGTTTGATCCAGGTGGAATGCAGAAATTTCTCTTGCTTGGTTCTGAGAATGTTGGACAGGAGGCACTCATTCGCTTCTATCTTCTGCACGTGATGATTCTGCCACTGGCTTTGCTAGCGTTGATGTCTGTACATTTCTGGCGGATCCGAAAAGATGGAGGTTTGGCGCGTCCGGCGGACGCTGATCAGCAATTAACCCCACCACCCGATGGCGCTGTCTATCCGGTATTCACCCAGGCTCCTGCCAAGACATATTCGCTGGCTGCGATCGTCCGTGGGAGGACTCCCGCTGTTGGTGACGGACCGGAAAATACCGTGCCAGCAATGCCACACCTGTTTTATGCCGAACTTGGCGTCTTCATGCTGGCCACCTTCATTTGTTTGGCTTTGGCAATGATCTCAGACGCGCCATTGAAAGAACTGGCGAATCCCAGTGTGCCGGAAAACCCGGCCAAAGCGCCATGGTATTTTCTCGGACTGCAGGAACTGGTTGCGTTCTCGGCCTTCATGGGCGGAATTGGTGTTCCAACGATTGTGCTGGTAGGGCTTGGCTTGATTCCCTATTTGGATCGGGAGGAAGTTGGCACAGGAGTATGGTTCGGCGGTCCGGGGGGACTAAGGGTGGTGCGTCAGGCGCTGGTGTTTGGCCTTGGCGCTGCGATCGCCATTGAGGCGTTCGTAATTCGATTTGGGTGGATTCGGGAATGGTACCTGAGTGTGCCGCAGCTTGTGGTGACAATTATCAACCCAGGCACTCTGTTGGCCGCTACATACGGATTCTATTCAGTGTGGCTGGTAAAGCATTATAGATCCACGCGCGCAGGTGCACTGGGACTATTCACTTGCTTCTTGTGTGGGTTTGTCGTGTTGACTATTATCGGAACCTATTTCAGGGGACCGAACTGGGTGTTCTATTGGTCGCCTTCTGACTGGCCGAGGCACTAGATTTATGAAACGGAACAAGCTTCTACTCTTGAGTTCCAGTCTTGGAGTGCTGCTGCTGTTAATTGTCGCCGCAGTGCAGGAAGATTACATGAAACCCTGGCGTAAGGTGCAAGCCATTGGGCGAACGGACGACGGAGCAATTCCTGTGCAACTTCGCCAGATCACCAACGCCAGTTTGAAAATCGGTGACCGTTGCGTTTCCTGCCACGTTAGCATGGCTCCCGGCGAGCAGAACGTAAAGGGATCCCCCATATTGATCGCGCACAAGCCTGTAGTGCATGAGCCGTCCGAATATGGCTGCACTATCTGCCACGGTGGCCAGGGTTCGGCAACTGAGAAAGAGGACGCTCATGGAGATGTTCACTTCTGGCCCGAACCCTTAATCCCAGTTCGTTTCGCCCAGGCCGGGTGCGGGACGTGCCACGCGCCCTTGGCCGTGCCGCGCAAAGAGATCTTCGATCAAGCTCGCATTACGTTTGAGCGACTGGATTGCATGGCTTGCCATAGGGTGGACAATCGGGGCGGCACCATTCGTCCTGGCGGCGGAGGAATGGAGGGTCCTGATCTTTCTCGAGTGGGTTTGGTGGGCTATGAAAAAAACTGGTATGAAAAGCACTTGGGGAAGGCTGGAACGGAGACTAGTGGTCCCTGGAAGACGTCCTTCGGCAAGATCAGTGATGCAGATCAGGGTATGGTTGCAACCTATCTTTCTACTCGCATATCCGCGCCCGTCTGGATGGAGGCGAAGGCTACCTTTAATAGCTTTGGTTGCCTTGGTTGTCACAAAGTAAGCGGAGTGGGTGGCGATGAGGGGCCCGACCTTAGCCGCGTGGGCGAGAAAGATCCTGGGCAGGCTGACTTCTCAAATGTCGAAGGCCATGGCTTGGATCGTTGGGTAGCCGAACATTTCCGTTCGCCGGTTGCTGTAGTCGCAACTTCGCAAATGCCCCCGGTGGTGGCATCGCAGAAGGAGATCGATTCCCTGACAATGTACGTGCTGTCGCTCCGAAGGCGGGACCTTCCGGCAGCGTATCTTCCGAAAGATCGCATGCAAGCGACACGATTCTCGCAGCGTGAGTTCGCAGCCGACGGAGCTACACTGTTCGGCACCTTCTGTTCCGGATGCCATGGATTGGAAGGAAAAGGAAAGCATGCAACTGGAGGAACCACTTTTCCTGCCATCGCAAATCCTGATTTCTTAAGGCTGGTGAGCGATCAGTTCCTTGCTGAGACGATTCGACGTGGGCGACCTGGACGCCGCATGCCCGGATGGGCGAAAGACGGTGGTCTGCGGCCTGAGGAAATCGCAAAAGTTGTGCAGCATTTGCGCGAATTGGGTGAGGTGGTGGCACCAGTAGATGAAAAGGTTTGGAAGTCAACGGGCAACGTTGAGACGGGGAGAGGTCTCTATGCTGCCAGTTGTTCTGGTTGTCACGGTGCAAAGGGAGAAGGCGGTAAGGGCCCGGCGCTCCACAACAAGGTCTTCTTGGAACTGGCTTCGGACACTTACCTAATGGAAACAATCGGACGAGGGAGGCAGGGTACCGCTATGGCAGGTTTTGAAGAGTCTTCCCCGATACGACGCACTCTATCGAAGAACGAAATTGAGTCAATTGTGGCCTTTATTAGGGCCTGGCAAGGGAGGTAGACATGGATCGAAACAAATCGCGACGCAACTTTTTGGCTATGGCCTCAGCGTCTGGATTTGGCGCCTTCGTGGCGTCGACAAAAGATGCCTGGGGTTTGGAGGCGGTAGCGAACCCGCTGGCTTCCTATCCAGATCGAGGATGGGAGCGAGCCTATCGCGACCTCTGGAAATACGATTCCAAATACACCTTCACTTGCGCGCCGAATGACACGCACAACTGCCTGCTGAATGCTTACGTAAGGCAAGGTGTGATTACACGGATTGGGCCCACCATGCGATACGGAGAAGCATTCGACCTGAGCAACAATCACACCACCAGCCGTTGGGATCCCAGGGTATGCCAGAAAGGGCTGGCGCTAACCCGACGCTTCTATGGCGATCGACGCGTGAATCAATGCATGGTTCGCGCCGGATTTAAGAAGTGGGTGGAGGAAGGATTCCCACGTGGTTCCGATGGCAAGCCGCCCGAAAAGTATTTTCAGCGTGCTCGCGATGAATGGGTCCGAGTGACGCATGACCAGGCTGCGGAGATTGTTGCAAAGGGATTCAAAAATATTGCCGAAACCTACACCGGTGAAGAAGGCAAACGTCGTCTTCAAGCCCAACACTATGACGAAGCCGTAATTGAGGCGACAAAAGGCGTTGGCACTCAGGTAATGAAGTTCCGGGGTGGAATGCCGCTACTGGGCATGACGCGCGTTTTCGGAATGTATCGCATGGCAAATTCCATGGCGCTGTTGGACGCCCACATTCGCAAAGTGGGGCCCGATCAGGCGGTTGGAGCCAAGGGATTCGACAACTATTCCTGGCATACCGATTTGCCGCCGGGTCATCCGATGGTTACCGGGCAGCAGACCGTGGAGTTTGATCTGTCGGCAGTGGAGCATTGCAAGACGCTAGTGGTTTGGGGGATGAATTGGATCACGACTAAAATGCCGGATTCCCATTGGCTTACCGAGGCGAGGCTTAAGGGAACACGGATTGTTGTGATCGCCTGCGAATATTCCTCAACAGCAAGCAAGGGCGATCAGGTTTTGGTGGTGAGGCCCGGCACCACGTCGGCATTGGCGCTGGGGTTAACGCACGTGATCCTGAAAGAGAAGCTGTACGATGCGGATTACGTCAAGCGATGGACAGATATGCCGTTGCTCGTGTGCATGGACACGCTAAAGAATCTCAATGCGCAGGATGTGTTTGGCGGCAAACAGGCTGAACTGAAACATTCCCGTACAATACGAGCCGATGAAAAGATGCCGCCGCCCAGTGCCCACACGGATCAGATCATCCCTGAAAGG
>JAYUSZ010000374.1:0-7868 GCA_043755435.1 Bryobacterales bacterium
GCCAGGTTACGAGCCATGTCGAAACGTGGATTGCCTGTGTCCTGACTGTAGAAGGTACCGGCACCCGCGCGAAGCACAGTCTTTGAATTCAACTGGTAGCTAACGCCCAAACGCGGTGCAAAGTCGTTGTTATCGCGGCCCACCAAACGGTTTCCAAGGCTGCCATCACATTTCACTTGCGGGGCATTCGGATAGGCGAATGTTGTTGGTGCAATCCAGCGAAGGCTGATGCCTTCATAGCAATTTGTTCGCGCTGCACCCTGACGCATGAAAAATGGGTGTTGATTGAGATCAGCAACAGGAGCGTTGCGGAAATCTGTCGGCCGGATGTCTTTAGGGACAATGGCATTGAACAACGTGCCAGTTTGATCTTCCCAAGGGGGAGTGTTCTCATAGCGCAGTCCCAAGCTTAAAGTAAGCTTCGAGGAAACACGCCAGGAATCATCAATGAAGAATGCAAAGCCAGTGGACCGGAATGCAGCCTTGGCGATGGACACTGCAGCTTCCGATTGGTTGATCTGCCCCAGAACATAGTCAGCGAAAGCCGCCCCGCCGACGGGTACTGCCCCGGTGCCGGCTGGATTTAACCGGAAACCGTTTGTAGAGGTAGTGATGAAGGAAAACTGGCCTCTGGCGAACTGGTTGCCTACCTGATTGTAAGCGTCTTTGCGAAGCTCGCCACCTACCTTAATATTGTGCTTTCCGCGAATCCAGCTCACATTGTTGATGAACTGCTTGGCGGAATTATTGTTCTCATAGGGTCCTTCCGACGAGTTGCCAAATCCTGAGAATTGGTCAATGGATACTGATGGGATGCCCCATTGCACGGGCGGTCCGCTGGCCAAGCCAGTGATCCCCAGAGTGCCAACTACGTCGCGGTTAAAGGCCAACTCAGGGCCTGTTGTGTTGTAGAACTTGGTGTATCCGAAGCGGAACTCATTCACCAATGCATTGGTGATAACACGGGTGTTGGAGAACATCCATTGTGAAGCATTCGTGATGATGGCCTCGCCGTTCAAGAAGAGGTTTTGATTGATTTGATTTTCTTCGCTACGGCTGTAACGGCCGAACCAATTTGACTTGCTGGATTCAGCGAAATCGAAACGCTGAACGAACTGATCTTTATCAACCGGGCGGCCCAGCGATATTACGTGATTGCGCACCAGTCCAAAGGCGGGCAAGTTTGGTGCCGGGTAGAATTCCAGCAGTTTGACCGAAGTCGGATTGAATCGATTCTGCGGAATCGTGTTGTTCGGAAATTGTGAGGCCGTAGTGAAGGTGACGCCATTTTCCGTGGTGGTACGGCGAGTGAGAGGATCGTAAATCCCAGCTGCAATCTCATTGAAGTTACCTCCCCGCATCGAAGCGGAAGGAAGATTGTATGTGCCAATCACGTTACGGCGCTGGCGGAACCATTCGTAATTGGACATGAAAAACAGCTTATTTTTGCCGTTGAAAAGTTTCGGAATGATCACTGGACCACTGAGTGTGAAGCCGAACTGATTCCACTTAAACGGATCCTTAGTGCGCTCCGGGCCGGCAAAGCGATAGTTCTTAGCATCGAGCTTTTCGTTTCGCAAAAACTCATAAGCTGCGCCGTGGAAGGAGTTACCGCCGCCCTTGGTGGACACGTTGATCTGCGTTGCACCGCGACCGAATTCTGCAGGGTAAACGCCGGTCTGCACTTTGAATTCCTGTAGTGCTTCGGCGGAGGGGAAGATTACATAGGTGTTGAAGTTGGGGTCCGTGTTTTCGACTCCATCAAGAGTGAACCGGTTGTAGTTGTTGCGTTGACCGGAAACGGAAATATTCTGGTTGGCGCGGTCACCACCTTGGCGGCCATCGGCCTGTCCGGCGCTGGGGAAACCGAAGCTGACGTTTGGAGCCAAACCGGCAAGCGAGAGATAGTTGCGTCCGTTGATGGGCAGTTCGACGATGCGTTTCTGCTCAACAACGGTACCAACGGTGGAGTTCTCAGTTTGAAGGGTAGCGGTTGAAGCGCTGACTTCAATGGTTTCTGAAACCTGGCCGAGCGTAAGTACGATATCCCGGCGGACATTGGATTGCACTTGGACTTCAATGTCTTTTTCAATAGAGGATTTGAAACCGGTTTTTTCCACTTTTACGGTGTAAACGCCGGGTTGCAACGCTGGAAAAGCATAGGTACCAGAATCGTTGGAAATGGTGGAACGGCTTGCGCCAGTTGATTGGTTAGTAAGAGAAACAGAAGCGGCGGCAATTGAAGCGCCTTGCTGATCTTTTACTTCGCCCGCGATATCACCTAATGTCTGGCTGATTGCGGGAATTTGAAATGCAAGAACGAGGGCGATTAAGAACCACCCAGTACGTAGACTTGTACGCATAAAACCTCCCATAGGTTGATGGACAGAACTCTGTCCAGAAGCATTTAACTCACTATTAACAATACAGTAAGTGCTGGTAATAGTTCAAGTTGCGCGCTGTAAAATTAGGGAAGTTAAGCGGCTAAGGGCGGGTCGTCCTTCTTGGTTAGACAACAGAACCTGAATTTCTTGCCTGAGGCGCAAGGGCAGGGGGAGTTTGGTCCGATTTTGGGTGCAGTGGTGGCTGGAGGATCGTAGTAGACGAGTTCATAGCGGAGCTGATTGGGTTCGTTTTGCAAAAACGGTTTCGCGGCGAGAAGGCGCAGTTCTTAGAGGTACTTATGGAAAGTCCGTTCGGCGCGCAGGCGGCAGGTGGTGATGCGGGCAAGGACTGGTGATTGAGCTTGGTCGAGCAGCGGGTCGGATTGAAGTCTGAGTGAGGCTTCCAAGCGTTGGGTTCGTTCCATGTTCCAGGCGGCCAGGACGAGCTGATTAAAAAGAGTGTGTGCGATTGCCGAGGCGGGCTGGATTTGCTTATGGATAGGTGGATTCGAGTTTGGCGAAGTCCTGGTGGTCCGCCTTTGAGAGCAGGAGGGCTGATTTTGAGAGTTTTGCAGTTCTAAACATGTTTGATTTTGACATGCGTTTACTGGGGCACGGGAGAGTCTGATCAGGTGGATTGTTGAGGTTGTTAGGGAAAATATTTTTTGTTGGTTGGTGATTGATAAATTTGGAGTTCCGTAGGAAGCTCTATGCCTGGCGACCATTTTCTAAGGCGGGGGAAAATCGGAATCTTGCCTTCTTTGTGAGCAAGGCGGCAGCCATGGCTGTAAACGATTTGGTGGACGACGCAAGTAGGCATGCAGGAAAACAGGCTTGTCATCGTGGATCACCACCATGGCGACACTGGAAATTTCCGGGAACCCGTTCCATTGCCTTGCGAACGAACGCGTCCAAATTGGTGGAAAAAACAGCCTCGGGCGCTTTACCAATGGTGTGCCGCCCAAAGAGCTCCAAGGGACTGAGGAGAAAAGCGGCAACTGCCGAGATGGTTGAGTGTTTCCTGTGCAATAGACGACTGAACGACTTCTGAAAGTGTACGCTGCGTCTGATTGGTCCGGTCCGCAAGCTGCTGCGCTCTAGTGTTTGCGAGTAAATACTAATGCCACGTGCGAGATGTGCGCGACGAGAAAAGCAATTGCCAGCACAGCGTACATCCACCAGCGGTAGAACGTGCCCCAAAATAGTTCCCGGCCAATCAGTGAGATACCAAGAAGCCACAACGCGGGCGTATAGGCAGGCGCCGCGAAGCCCAGAGCGGATGACGACCACGGCGACGATGGAAACAGGATCAGCGCTAGCCAGCTTGCGAAGTAGAGCAAATTGCCGGCAACGAAGATGAGGAGTGCATTAGAGCGAACGGGTGATGCAAGGTTGAGGGGCATGAGAAACGGAAGGACAAAGATCGGAAGGCGCAAAATACTCTCGGCCAACGCAAGGGGCGCTGGAATATCTCGCCATTCGGCTGAGGCGAAAATCGGGGGGAGGGATGCTATGAGCGCGATGTTCCAAACACCCACTGGGATCAATAGCAGGCCGCAGCTTAATGCATAATGACGAACTGCAGATGATGTGCTTTCCATGCTGCTAGTTATAGCAATTGCCGCACCAACGACCAGCCCGTCAAAACACGACACGTCTACCAGACGCACTATTTGGGGCAGTTCACCTTGTTATGCGTGCTGCTCTGGACCTTTTGTAGTGGTAGCTTCGATGCACAATCCTCCACATTGGCCGCTTGCGTGCAGGGACTCATTGAGGGACCGTCAATCCAGATTTGGAAGTTTCAGGAGGTCGACAAATGGAGCGCGTAGTCGCAATCTTCGGAGCAAGTGGCGGTACGGGCGGCGCCCTCCTTGCCGCAATTTCGGAGAGGGGATGGAGCGCCAGGGTGCTGGTTCGCAACTCGGCAGTTCTGATGGAGGAATCGGCTAAATTGACCGTCCACTACGGAACGCTTGATGACGCACAGGCGATCCGGGCCGTGGTTGCTACAGCCGATGCGGTGTGCTGCGTTTTTGGTCCCCGCCCACCATTTACCAACGTGTTCTGTGCCCATGCGACGGAGCTTATCGTCGATGCGATGTGTAAGGAAGGAGTCCGCCGCCTGATCTGTCAAACCGGTGCGATGGTAGGCGAGCGGCTGAAGAACCGAACCGTCTGGTTTGAGCAAATGGCCAGACTGTTTGAGTACTATCATCCAGAGGCTGCCCAGGACCGTCGACGCCAAGAGTCAGTGGTTCGCGCCTGCAAAATGGATTGGACGATCATCAAACCTCCCAGGCTGACGGAGGGCGGGCGCACGGGACGAGCGCGGATCGGAAAGGATCTCATGGTGGGTCTGTTGTCGAAGATCAGCCGGAGTGATCTTGCCGAAGTGATTGCCGACGAGATCGCTCACCCCAGGCACCTAAGAGAAGCCATATTTGTTTTGGGATGAACCATTGAGGCTTCTTACTCTACGCCGGGCAGTTAGACAGGAGATTTGTCTCACGGCGCTAGAACCATGGGTGCTTTCGCACTTTGGAAGCTGGCAGGCCGTGAGCTGCAACTGGTGGGAAGCCTACTACGGCCCTGCACAAAGTCTTCGTCAACGTGTAGTTCATGCGCATCGCTGCCGATTAGCAAGACTAACCATGTTTAAATCCATCTTCATCGCTTTATTGCTCGCTATGCCGGCTTTCTCAACCAACATCGTTCTTTACGACGACACTGCTGGAACGCTACCCGGCGCGCAAGGTTCGCTGGTGTTTGGCAGCAACGCGGGGTTCGTCGGCGGCTCGGCGACTCAAAACCTTGTGGCAGCTGGCACACGGCTGGTTACGGATACTAACGCGTCCCCTGGCAACGCTTCTGCGGGCTACTCCAACACTCTACCGATCTTGAACACACTGGTGAATGCGGGCTTTCCAACTCTTGATCGCACCAGCGGTTATTCGCTTTTTTTTGAAGTACAAGTGAACTCCGAAGCGCACCAAAACAATAACCGCGGGGGATTCAGCGTGATTCTGCTTAGCCAGGATCTGCTGGGCATCGAACTCGGATTCTGGACGAACGAAATTTGGGCGCAATCCGGTTCAGCTTTTACCCACGCTGAGGGGGTGGCTTACAATACGGCTGCTGCCGAGGTTCCTTACGAACTGCGTGTATTTGGGACCAACTATGCACTTTTCGCTTCTGGTTCGCAGATTCTCAGCGGAGCACTGCGCAGCTACGGCGCGAGCACACCCTATAACCTCCCGAATTATCTGTTTCTGGGTGATGATACTTCCAGCGCTGGTGCCGACGTCACGCTTGGTAATCTTTCAATTTCGACCGTTCCTGAGCCGGCAACATGGGGATTGTTGGGGCTAGGTCTTGCGGGATTGGTTGCGCTAAAGGCTGCGTCAGTATTTAGAATTTCCATGTGAATTCCAGATATCCGAAATTCCCATTTTGTCCCTTTGGGTAGATAGTTTCGATGACGGGGCCACCTGCTGCATGGCCCAAATATCCGCTTAACGCCACATGGGCGTTTACGTTGAAGTCGACACTTGCGTCTAATAGCGTTGCCAAGCCGTGCTGGTTCGCGGAAGGACGTCCAGCGAAGCCAAATGTCCAAGGCTGAAACGCCCCGCCCCCGCTATACCAAAGGTCATTGGAACTGATTAATCTTAGGGCATGTCCATCTGCGCGAATTGTCCAACGTTTGCCAGGCCGAAGGATCAATTCACCAAAGGCGTCACCCAGGTTCATGGAATTGAAGAATGGATTACGCGCATAAATTCTTGGAGTGGGGAGGATTTGAAAAAACGTACCGTGCGTCTTGTCGTTGGGGTCTTTATCGCCCGAGCCGAAGTTGTAGCCGCCTCTGATCCAGGGTCGCATCTTTGGCATATTTGTTGGCTGAAAACCGGCTTCAATGGCAAACGCCGCTGCGCGGTGATTCAAGTTGCCCCATTGGCCTGACTGCAAAACGCCCCATAGCAAAAGATCGGCAATGCCCTGCTTACCGGTTGCTGCGTGGAGGTAGTGTCCGCCGTAGGTTCCGATGTTGATGTGTTCAACGTCGGCGCGGCGGGCGGTGATGGCTCGGCTATCCGTTTTCAAAACACCATCGCGATAGTCGTTATAGCCAATCCCAAATAGCCGCCATTCGCCTGAACCTTTTGCTGTCTGGCCGGTGAGTGCGCCATAAAACAGATTTACATTCAACTCTCCCCAGCCATCCACTTGAAACACACCGCGTGTGGGTCGGCCGCCGAATACTGTCAGATTCAAGTTCGATCCACTAGCCGCATATTGCGCGCCGTCCACGCTACGGCCGACGTGGGTAAATCCGAAGTTGCCAATCAAGCGGTGAGCAATGCGGTCTCGTTTCAATGCTGCAAGGGTGGCGTTCTTAGGAACTACTTCGGTACCGTCGATCAGTTCCATGCGGCCAAGCTTTAGAGAATGTCCCTTAACGCCGCCGATATCTTTGAATCGCAAAAAACCTTGTTTAACAAACACCATGGCGGAATTGGAATTGCGGTTATTGGCTGCAAAATAGGAAGCGCCCAAACCAAGTTGACCTTGGGTGCCAGGTGCAATGGCATCGTTTGGAAGGCCCAATAGCAGGGGTGCCGCCAGTTCCACTTGCCAATCAAACAGTTTCTTTGATTGAGTGAGATTTAGCCTTAGGAGCGAACCCTGGAAAGCATAGTTGGAATTCGACGTACTTTCAAACCAATCCCAAACTTCCGTGCGAGACCGCAACGATCCGGAGAATTTCACACCTTCGTCAGCGGCAATCAGCAATGCCGGCAGTAATGCAAAAGATAGGGAAAGACGTTTCATTTTTTGTTACCTTCGGGCGCATGAGCCACCGCTGGACGAAGTGCCAACTGGCCTTGGCGAGCCATGTCGATGGCTTCACCCAGGACTCGGGCGGCCTCCTGCGGAGCGTGGAAGCCCATGGAGTTTTCCGCATTAATAAAGTCGGAACGGAACTGGGCACTTCGCTGCAACTTAAGTGCCGGGGTGAGTTGTTGTTCGCTAACACCGTTCTTTTTGGCTGCTTTAATATCGTCGATTAGAGCCACGACGGCGCTTTCGGCGCGAAGCAATAAAGCCTGATTCCGATCCTGAATTACTTGGACGCGCGACTTCATTTCTTCTGATGAATAGGGGTGGCAAACTAAGCAGGCGCGTTCCACGTTCTTCATGGGGCTTCGCACCCAATGATCGCTAACCTTCATTGCGCCTTCGCGTTTATAGGGCATGTGGCAATCGGCGCAGGCAACACCGCTTCTGGCATGAATGCCTTGAGACCAGAGTTCCATCTCGGGGTGCTGGGCTTTGATCACAGGGGCTTTGGAGATTTTATGTTCCCAATCTTTCCAACCAACATCGTCGTAATACTTTTCGATTTGCTCGAGCTTGAGTCCATTCTGCCACGGGAAAGTCAGTTGCTTGTCTTCTTTGGTGATGTAATATTCGACATGG
>JAYUSZ010000375.1:0-3148 GCA_043755435.1 Bryobacterales bacterium
AGTTGAAAAATGGCGGTTCAAACCCGGAGTGAAAAACTGCCGCCCCGCTGCAATGAGTGCTTGGATTGAAGTACACTTCCACTTACTCTGACTTACTTCATTCCTCGATCGCATTCCACAATGCCGGATTCCGCCTGTTTCCTGCGGCGTTCGGTATCTGGGGTTTGCGGTTTCCAACTACTCCAACGAGTCTGGTTCTTCTGAAAGAATAGCCGGGCCCAACCATAGTGCCGGTTCGATAACAGCATAGTGGCGTAAAGATGATCCAGATCCGAAGCAGCTTCCATTGCAGCCAACGTTGGTTGAGGCGCAGCCAGAAGGCGGCTAACCAGCGGCTGCCCCTCAGTGATCCGCGCCGCCGCTTGATCTGCTTTGCCAGATTTCATCAGCGCCTCGGCTTCCTTGTTGATGGCGATTACTTGATTCACCGTTGGGGCATACCAGGGCTCCTTGGTGATATCCAACTTTGCAGGTTCTTGCGGTGGAGGCGCAGTACCGCATCCCAACAGAAAAATCAGGGCAAAGGTCACTAGAGCAGTGGAGCAGTTAGGCAGCTTGATTTCGATTATACCCGTAGAAACTGCTAACCTACGTTTCATGCTGCGGTGTTTCCTTTTTCTCTCTCTAATTACAACCTCCCTTTTCAGCCAGAAGCTGCCCACTCCCGAACAATTTGCCGGATTCCCCATGGGGGCTGATGGCAAGCTGGTCCGTTGGGACAAAATCGTCGAGTATATGCATCTGGCGGAGAAAGCTTCCCCACGCATTCGCTTGGAAGAACCAGGAAAAACCACCAATGGCCATCCCTATTTGGTGATGACCATCACTTCTCCGGAAACGCAGAAGGACATCAAGAAATATCAGGCCAATCAAAGACGGCTGGCTTATCCTCGCGGCTTGGAAGGTGCCGAGGCCGATAGCCTCATCGCTTCGCAAAAGGCCGTGCTGCTCATCACACTGAACATTCATTCCACTGAGATTGGGTCCACGCAAATGTCGCTGGATCTGATTCATCGCCTGGCCACCGAAGACTCGCCGCTGGTGAAGAAAATTCTCGACAACGTCATCTTCCTATTAGTCCCGTCTGCCAATCCCGACGGCCAAGTTGTGGTCACCGACTGGTTCAACAAGAACGCCGGCACTCCGTTTGATAGAAGCCCGCTGCCAGAGCTCTATCACAAATATACCGGTCACGATAACAATCGCGACGCGTTCCAGAACACACAAAAAGAAAGTCGCCTGTTGAACAAACTTACTTATCGTGATTGGCTTCCGGCTGTAGTTCTGGATGAACACCAAATGGGCAATGCCGGTCCCCGCATCTTTGTCCCGCCCTTCAAGAACCCAATTAACCCGAACGTGGATCCCGTGATTTGGCAGCTGAACGGCATGCTGGGTTACAGCATGGGAACCGCGCTGCACAACAAAGGATACACCGGCATTATCAACGACGCTATGTATACCAGTTGGTGGCAGGGTGGTTTTGTAATGCAGGTTTGGTGGCACAACATGGTTGGCCTGCTGACCGAAGTTGCCAGCGTGAATGTGGCGGCACCGGTGGATCAGGAACGTGCCGTTGCCGGCCGTGCCGCCGCCGGGCCCGAACCCACGGCTGAGCAGATGCGCGATCGTGACCCGCGCCGCCCAGTGCCAGCCCCTCGTGACATTACTCCAACCAATACCTATCCAAAGCCCTGGATGGGCGGTCCCTGGACGCTGCGCAACATTGTGGATTATGAACTAACCGCAACCTGGGCGTTGCTGGAAGCTGTGGCCGACAACAGGCAAATGTTGAATCGTAATTTTTACGAAATGAACCGCCGCGGCATTCAGGCTGGTGAAAAAGAGGCCCCCTACGCCTTCGTCATTCCAGCGCGCCAGCACGATCCTTCCGCCGCCACCAAGCTACTCAGTATTTTCGATGAGCTTGGCGTGGAAGTGCATCGCGCTACTGAGGCTTTTCAAGCAGGTGGCAAAACGTATCCTGAAGGCAGCCACGTCATCCTCATGGCGCAGCCATTCCGGGCCTTCGCCAAGGACATGTTGGAACGGCAGACCTATCCTGCACAACGCACCGGCGGCCCCACTGGACCGGTGGAACGGCCTTACGATGTGACCGGCTGGACCTTGCCATTGCAAATGGGCGTTGAGACCGTTGAGGTAAAAACGAAGTTCGAAGCCCGTCTTTCACCAGCGTCTCCCGTGCAGCCTCCGGCAGGCAAGATGGACGCAAGCACCGGCAACGTGGTTGCCTATTCTATCAACCACGCCAACAACAATTCATTCATTGCAGTGAACCGGCTATTGAAGAGCGGAGCAACTGTTCGTTGGGCTCCCGACGGCGGCATTGTAGTTAACTCCCGCGAAAACTTAAGCGCGCCCATGAAAGATTTTTCGGAAAAGCTGGGGCTCGATGTGCAAGGGCTAACCACGCTACCTGCCGCATCGCGACGCTTGCGCGCAGTGCGCACCGGGCTCTACATGCCCTACACAGCCAACATGGATGAAGGCTGGACGCGCTGGTTGTTGGAGCAGTATGAATTTCCATACACCACAGTTCGGAATAAGGATCTACAAGAGGCCGATCTCAAATCGAAGTTCGACGTCATCATTTTTGCCGATCAATCCAAAGATTCCATTTTGAAGGGTGCAACCAATGAGTGGGTACGCCCGGAATATCGCGGAGGCATCAGCGCCGAAGGCGTCAAAGCATTGCGCGAATTTGTCCGTGCTGGCGGAACCCTAATCACACTTGGCAGCGCATCCCTAGTGCCAGTGGAGGAGTTTCCACTGCCGTTGAAAAATTCGCTGCAAGGGTTAACGCCCGCCCAATTTTCCTGCCCCGGATCGATCTTGAAGATCTTTGTCGATCCCACCCACCCTGTCGCATTTGGCATGAAAGACCAGGCATCGGCGGTGTTCTACAACGACGTGGCGTTTGAAGCCGCCCCAGCTTTGGGTGATGCGGTAGTAAAAACAATCGCACGCTACCCATCGGGTGAATTTCTGGAAAGCGGCTGGATTGGCGGCGCAGAATATTTGCACAACCTCATTGCCGCAGCAGAAGTCACGCTGGGGAAAGGCCGTGTTGTGCTGCTCGGTTTCAGCCCGCAGAATCGGGCACAGCCTCATGGAACGTTCAAACTGC
>JAYUSZ010000376.1:0-3144 GCA_043755435.1 Bryobacterales bacterium
TCCATGGCCGACTTCATTATGGAAACTTCGTAGCCCTTCATCCTATCGCGCAATGCGTAAAGTGGATGAACATACTTCGCCATCAAAGCATTCATTGCCGCACGATCGCCACTTAATCCGGCGGCGCTAATTGCCAAAGACATTTTCGGAGAAATGTTGGAGATGCTGGAAGTATAAGCCTGGCAACCAATCGCAAAATATCCAGGGGCACAATCGTCGCCGATGCCGCCTATCCAGGCCAGCCTGTCCCCTACCGTTTGCATGATGCGCTGATACTTGCGCATATCCCCCTGGCCATCTTTCCACATTTTAAGATTTGGAACAGCATCGCACAATCGGCCAACCTGTGCTGGTGTGAAAGCGGCCCAATCGCGTGTATAAAAACTCAAAGGTAATCCACAGGCATCGTTGATGGTTTTGAAGTAGGCGATCATTCCGGCTTCAGGTGCATTGATGTAATAGGGAGGCATCACCAGCAGCGCGGCTGCTCCAGCCTTTTCCATCTTCCTTGCCATGTGGCATGCCATCGCCGAGTTGTAGCCAACACCCGCTACCACTGGCATGCGACCCTTCACCGTTTTCACAGTTACTCGTACTGCTTCAATCGATTCATCGGGGGTCATTGAATAAACTTCGCCAGTGCCACCGGTTGCAACCATTGCGCAAAAGGGATGCTTCGCCATCCAATCGACGTTCTTTTCCAAAGCCGCCAGATCCAGAGATAGATCATCTTTGAACGGCGTTACGGGAAAACCAAACACGCCATGAAATTGTTTTTTTGGATCAACCATTTTCTTACCTTTCCAATTTTATTACCAGCGTGGCAAAATGCGTTTCCAATTTGGATCCACATGTTTTTGCATTTCCGCTTCATCATCGCGCTTGCGGTAGGGTAGCTTGTCGTAACGTTCCCTGCCCCGGGCAAGTTGATCGTAGTCCAGTTCCACACCTAGGCCGGGCTTATCTGGAATCACTACGGATCCATTTTCAAACTTGATTCGTCCACCCACTACCACTTCATCCACTTCAGTCTGCCAAGGATAATGAGTATCGCAAGCATAGGTTAAAGAGGGACAAACTGCTGCTGCATGGGCCATGGTCATCAGGCTAACACCCAGATGATTATTCGAATGCATGGACATTCCTAGCCCCAACACTTCGCATAAATCGGAAAGTTTTTGCTGGTTGCGGATACCGCCCCAGTAGTGAGGATCGGAGAGAATAATCTGCACGCCATCTGTGCGCTTTGCTTCAGGAACATGGGCAAAACAGGTGGTAGCCACATTCGAGGCAAGAGGCGTATCATTGCCTTCTGCTAGCAATAGGCGGCGAACTTCAGCCATGCCATCCATTCCTGCGCAGGGGTCTTCCAGATAGCCACCGTCGGAAAGCTCGGCTTTGAGTTCACGGCCTACACGGACGGAAGTTTCAACGCTCCAGGCACAATTGGGGTCAATCCTCAACGGAAGCTTTGGACCAAATTCGACCCGCAAAGCTTTGATCGCGGCGATCTCATCGTCGGGAGGAAGAACGCCCCCCTTCAACTTAATTTCCTTGAAACCGTATTGGGCAATCATTTGACGACAGGAACGTACCACTGCTTCTGGTGTGAGAATTTCCCCATACTCGTCTTCGCGCACATCGGCACCCGTACCACCACCACCGGCATGCTTGTAGAAGAGGTATGCCGAAAATGGTACACGGTCACGTACTTTACCACCAACCAGATCGCAGACGGGACGGCCCAAAGCTTTACCAATTGCGTCGAGACATGCTACTTCAATGGCTGCGTTGGTTCGAGTATGTTTGTCTAAGGGGTTTTCACCTGGGACCAGCCAGGTTTGGCTGCGCCCGCCCGCCGCATCCACTTTCTCTTTTTCCGCCTGGGCTGCCAGATATTGCCAGAATCCAGCAAGTTGAAATGGGTCCATTCCGATTACTCGGCTGCGCACCGCTTCGAGCGCTGCCAATGGTCCATCTCCGCCGTAGGTTTCGCTAATACCTGTGATGCCGTCGGTGGTTTTGATTTCTACTATGGTCCGCAGTGCATAGGGCGCATGCAAACCATAGCTTGATCGCAGCGGCCCATCGGCCACTGCAATCGGATGCAGTTTAAATTCCGAGATCCGCATTGTTTAGATTAGGAAAGTCGGTGGGAAAAACTACTTGCGCATCCCAGCGTTGGGGCTTTTCAGCCGTTGCTGCCGGCGCTTACGCGCACTGCGCTTGGGCTTTGTAATCAAAAATGTTCCACTGCCAACGTATTGGGCTTGATAAAGCTTGTCTTCTGCCATGTTCTCTCCAGTTTACACCATGTACATGCCGCCGTTCACTTTCAATGTCTCCAAACTGGATATTTGCCGACAAAACAGAACCAGACTGGCTGCGAATTTTTGCAGACCACAGCGCGGTCACTGCCTTTGTTGGCGAGGCTGCAATTTGTCTTCCTGTTCAAAGGGTCTCACAGGATTTGAAAGCTAGGGCACCCAAGTCTCTGCAAGTCACTGAAAAAAAGGACAATTTAGTCGACTAAGTGTTGGTGAATTAGAATGGGGGCGACGTGTTCCCCTCAAGAAGGATGAAAAGCCTGGCACGCGGCGATGCAAAATAAATTGCCCTTTCTGCCTTTCGGCTGGGTCACGAGCGAATTACACCATGTACATGCCGCCGTTCACTTCCAATGTTTGGCCATGCATATAAACTGCAGCATCGCTGAGAAGGAATTGAATGGTATCGGCGATCTCTTCGTTAGTTCCTAACCTTCCGGCTGGGGTCATGGCTATAACGGAATCGAGCATTTGCTGGGTCGAGTATTTTTCGTGGAAGTAGTTATCGACTGTACCGGGTGATACAGCATTGACTCTAATGCCATGAGGAGCAAGTTCTTTAGCCATGCCTTTGGTCATGCACGCGACGGCCGCTTTTGATGCGGCGTAAATAGTTGCGCCTGGTCCTCCCCCGTTGCGGGCGGCGATGGAACTGGTATTGACAATAAAGCCATTCTTTTTCGCAATCATGGAAGGAACTACTGCCTGGGAAATGAAGTATACCGATTTTGCATTTAAATTCATTACCTCGTCGTAGGTGTCCATCGTAAACTCTGCTAATTTGGCACGCTTCACCAAGTGACCTGCATTGTTGATT
>JAYUSZ010000377.1:0-7841 GCA_043755435.1 Bryobacterales bacterium
ACGAAAACGGACAAACGCTCGAGCTGCCAGCTTTGGGATCAACACGGCGATTTGACGAAGGAGCTGCCGAACAATTGCGCCGCGACCGACAAGCCGATCGCGGGCCTTTTGAAAGATCTGAAAGCGCGCGGAATGCTGGAGGACACGCTGGTGATTTGGGGCGGTGAATTCGGACGAACCCCCATGGTACAGGGCGGAAGCGATGGACGCGATCATCATCCCAACGCATTCACCATGTGGATGGCTGGTGGCGGTGTGAAGCCGGGATTAGTGATGGGTGAAACGGATGAACTGGGGTTCAATGTGGTTAAGGAAAAGATTCATGTCCATGATCTTCATGCCACCATTTTGCATTTGTTGGGGTTTGATCACACCAAGCTGACTTATAAATCGCAGGGCCGGAATTATAGGCTGACGGATGTGCATGGTGAGTTAGTTCAGAAAATGTTGGCCTAACTCAATGGTTTGCAACTAAAATTTAAGATAAAGTCCCTAATTCGGATGGGTGATTGCACAGTTGGTGGTTAATTGACTACACTTATCTGTCTGTCTTATTTACCATAACCATGCGTTCAGTAACCTTCACTACTCGGGGTGCGCTGGGGAAATCCTCACTTCGCGAAGCTAACGAAAGATTAGTCCTCACATATATTGTGCGGCAACCTGGAATTTCAAGGCTGGCAATTGCACGCGCCACGAGTTTATCTCCCAGCGCAATCACTGGGATTGTTGAACGTTTGAAAGTTGCAGGGTTGGTGATGGATGAGAAGACGGAGCCAACCGCGCAGGTGGGACGTCCACCTAGCAATCTTAGACTTGTGCCATCATCCCGCCATGTGGTGGGAGTGGAAATTACGCCTTTTGATGCAACTTTGGTTCTGGCTGACCTGGTTGGAAATATTGTGGAGCGGCGGGAAATTGCAGCGGATAAGACACCAGAAACATTTCTGGAAAGAACCAATGTGGCCCTACGTGAAGTGGTAGCTGGAGCGAAAACCGAGTTGCTTGGTGTTGGCGTTTCCATTCAGGGTATTCTTGATCCGGCAACGGGCCAAGTAATCGCCGCTACTAATATGAATTGGCGAAATGTGGAAGCCATTCGATTGCTGCGGCAGGGCTTGGACCTGCAATTTCATTGGGACAACAACGCGAATCTTTCTGCTTTGGCTGAACAATGGTTTGCCTTGCCAGGAGCGCAAAGCTTGAATGACTTTGTGTTTGTAACGCTGCGAGGCGGATTAGGTACAGGGTTGATTTTTGGTGGAAATCTGGTGCAGGGTGCCACTGCCAGAGCTGGTGAATTTGGGCACACTGTGCTTTATCCAGACGGGCGCAAGTGTTTATGTGGAAACCATGGATGTTGGGAAGAATATGCCAGCGACAAGGCGCTGTTGCGAATCTACAACGAGCGAGGCGGTGAATCCTTATGCGATTCGCTGGAAGTGATTGGCCGCGCCAAAGCAGGAGATGAAGCTGCCTTAGCCGCTGTGGCTCAAGTAGGCCGCGATTTAGGCTTGGGTCTCATGAATGTGATCACAGGCTTGAACCCGGCTGCAATTTGTCTGGATGATTTCGCCGCCTGCGGTTGGGACTTAATTGAACCGGAAATCTGGAATGTATTGCGCAGCCGTGTTCCGGATTACTGGCTTGCAGGAGTGCGCATTTTCCCATCAGAACACGCAATTCATTCGTCGCTTTCCGGTGCTGTGGCTTTGGCGCTTTCGAAATATTTCACTAGCTTCCACAACGGGCAGATGGCATAGGCTCACTGATGTGAGCTAAGATGCTCACACGATGAAAAAACTTGGGGTTTTGCTGGCCCTACTCTTAGCAATTGTTTCCGGTTGGATTGTTCGCGATTCCAAGCCCGGGGAAACGAACCGTGGATTGGCTTCGATTTCCGTCCCTAATGGATTCCGTGTCGAACTGGCGGTAAAGCCAGGTCTAGTGAACTACCCCATGCTGGGTACTCTTGACGACCAAGGGCGAATGTTCCTTTGTGAATCGTCAGGCAAGACGGTGAAGACGCCGGAGATGTCGGCGGATCCAACTTATATTGTGAGCATGCTGGAAGACCTGGACGGTGATGGTGTCTTCGATAAATCCACCGTGTTTGCTGACAAATTGACTTTGCCAGCCGGTGCGGTTTGGCATAAGGGTAGCCTCTATGTGGCTGCACCTCCGCGACTCTACAAATTCACTGATACGAATGGCGATGGTGTGGCAGACCTACGGGAAACTGTGGTGGAAGGTTGGAATCTCTCGGCGAATGCAGCTAGTTTGCATGGACCGATCATGGGACCGGACGGAATGCTTTATCTTACCGATGGCCGTCATGGATTCAAGATTGATACGAAAGATGGCCGGCACTTTGAAGGCAAAGCATCACGAATTTGGCGTGTAAAACCAGACGGCACAGGCCTTGAAGTACTGGCAGGAGGCGGCTTTGATAATCCGGTGGAGGTTGCTTTCACCGAAGCTGGCGACGTGTTTGGGACCATGACCTACTTCACGGATCCACGCGATGGCATGCGCGATTCCATTCTGCATTATGTAGAGGGCGGAGTGTACCCGAAGCCCTACATTGTTACGGAGGAGTTTCCCAGAACAGGGGAGTTAATGCCGGTGATGACTAAGTTCGCGCGCATTGCACCGTCGGGTTTATTGCGGTATCGGAGTGCAAGTTTCGGCGGGGAGTACGCAGGGAACCTTTTCACAGCACAGTTCAATTCGCATCGAGTGCAGCGCCATGTGGTGAGTAGAGATGGAGCAACTTTCAAGACTATAGACACGGATTTTTTCACTGCTACCGACCCTGACATGCATCCTACGGATCTTATGGAAGACGCCGATGGCAGCATGCTTGTGGTGGATACCGGAGCGTGGTTTATTCATGGTTGTCCGCTCTCGAAAGTTGGAAAGCCCGACGTGAAAGGTTCGATTTATCGCGTGAGGAGGAAGAACGCCACGGTGGAGGATCCGCGCGGTAAGAAGGTGGCAGGCAATTTGGTGGATCAGTTGGATGACCCGCGCCCTGCTGTTGTGGATCGTGCGGTGGAGCAGTTGGTTGACCAGCGTGCGGTAGGTGTACTTGCCGCATATCGAGCAAATGCAAAAACGATGCGTGGCGCTGCATCTGCTGTATTTGCTATGTCTCGAATCGGAAGTGATACTGCGCTGCAAGCCATTCGGGATGCATTGAAAGATTCGCGGGCTGAGGTGCGCCAAGCCGCTGCCCGCCAACTTGGCATGGCACGAGACAAAGCGGCAGTTCCGTTGCTGATTGGACTATTGAATGGCCAACCGGCGCACGTCAGGCGCCAAGCAGCCGCCTCCCTTGGAGAGATCCGGGACGCGGGGGTAATTGCTGCTTTGCTTGAGGCTTCCGCAAGCGCAGTAGACCGTTTCGAGGAGCACTCGATTATCTACGCGTTGATTCAGATTCAAGAGCATGCGGCTGTTGCGATGAAGCTTTCAGACGAGCGTCCCAAAGTTCGCAAAGCCGCGTTAATAGCTTTAGACCAAATGGCGCAGAGTAAACTGACAGTGGGCCAGGTGCTACCGATACTGAGCGACAACGATGCGGATCTGCGGCGTGCTGCGATTTGGGTGGCTTCTCGTCATAAGACTTGGAGCGGTCAACTGTCAGCGGCATTAATCCAACGCTTGCGTGCGGAGCGGCTTTCGGAATCAGAGGCATTGGCTGTTGGCGATGCCATGGCGGCATTTTGCGGTGATGCAGGAATGAAGACGGCGATGGGTGCTGCACTGGGGAACGGTGCCTTTGATGGAAAGCGGCAGGTCATGTTGCTGGATGTTGCGGAACGATGTTCTGAGAAACAATTCCCTGCGGAATGGAGTGCCGGAGTGTCGCGATTGCTGAACCATCGTGATGCCGCAGTTCGAGTGCAAGCAATCGGACTGCTACGAGCGCGCGGAGTTCGCACCATGGACGGGCAACTCCATCAAATTGCCGATGATGCTGAGCAACCCGATGATGTTCGTGTTGCTGCACTCAGTGCATTGAGCGGTGGTCAGCAGCCTCTGAGTGAGGCGCACTTTACATATCTTCTAAGTAAGCTGACTCCCAGTGTGGAGGCGGCAGTTAAGCTGGCGGCTGGTCAAGTTCTGGGTCGTGCGCAGGTAAGCGAATTGCAAATGGCGGCGATCGCCAAGATGTACCTTGCAAAGGCAGACGCTCTGGTGCTGCCGAATGTTTTGGATGTCTTCAAAATGGGCGGCGGTGAGGCGGTGGGTCGTGATTTGGTGAAGTCATTAGAAGCGCAGGAAGCAGCTTTGGGAACCGTGGGGATGGAGCGTGTGAAGCAAGTGCTGGTAAAATTTCCGGCACAAGTGCAAGACCAAGCCAAGCCTCTATTGGCGCGAATGGCTGCAGCGAAGCTGTCACGCCTGGAAAAGCTGAAAAAATTGGAAGGCGCCCTTACTGCGGAAGGGAATGCGCTGAAGGGCAGGGAACTATTTTTTGGTGCGAAGACCGGTTGCGGCAGTTGCCATACCATTGGGTTAGAAGGCGGCCATGTGGGACCAGATTTGACGTCGATCGGTGCAATCCGCAGCCGTCATGATTTGCTGGAGGCGATTGTGCTGCCTAGTGAGAGTTTTGTTCCTGGGCACGAAGTTTACCGAGTGGAGACCGCCAAGGAGATGTATTCCGGTGTGATGGGGAAATCGACGTCCGAGGCTGTGCGGTTGATTACAGGGCCTGGGGATGAAGTACGCATCTCGCGCAAAGAAATCGTGAAAATGGGCTTTGCACCGGTATCGCTGATGCCTGAAGGGTTTGACGAAGTGCTGACGCGCACGGAGATGGTGGATTTGTTGGCTTATTTGAGGGGGCAGACGGGGAGGCCTGGGAGTTGAGAATGAATGTTGAGCATTACCCTTTGGGTCATAATGATGCTATCATCATCATTATGCGGACAACACTAACTCTTCCTGACGATGTTTATGATGTCGCCAAGACTCGCGCCGAGGCAAAACGCATTTCCATTGGCGAAGCTGTAGGTGAAATGGTGCGACAAGCCATGGCTCCAACCGTTATTGACGCCGATGAATTGTTTCCCAGGTTTAGGGTTCCAGAGAGAACGCCCAAAGTGACTATGGAAGAAGTCTTAGCGGCGAAAGACGAACTGTGAAGCCAGTCCTACTGGATATGAGCGTCCTAATTGCGCTGTCTTGGCCACACCACGTTCATCATCTTCTTGCGAGGAATTGGTTCCGCTTAAGACGTCAGAAAGAATTCCGCACTTGTCCTATTACTCAAGCTGGTTTTCTGAGGCTAACGCTGAATCCTACTGTTTCTAAGATGAACTTCGATTCAGTCGGTGCCTTCGGGCTTCTCGAGCGGATCACCGCCATGGAGACTCATGGTTTTTGGGCAGATGATATTCCGATCCAATCATCACTTTGGCCGAATGTTGCGCTTGGTCACCAACAAGTAACGGACGCGTACCTTTTGATTTTGGCCGCAAAGAAAGGCGGAGTGCTGGCGACTCTCGATGGGCGAATAGTGCAACTGAGCCGAGCCTTGAAGTGCGAAGTGGAAGTGCTTCAAGGCGTTTCTTAATCAATCGGCCGTCCTTCTCAGTCCAAGAGTCTTTCGTTCTTCAAACAAACCTGACGCAGAGCCCTCCCCAATTGTGTTGCAATATCTGCATGGCGCAGATTCCTAATAGTTCAGAAGTGTACGATGTCATTGTCGTCGGCTCGGGAGCGGGCGGCGGAACGGCAACGCGCGTTCTTACCAGCAAAGGCATGAAGGTTGCATTACTTGAAGCCGGCCCGATGCTCGATCCATTTAAAGAATTTCTTGAGCACAAAATGCCCGCTGATTACGATCATCGTGGTGCCGAAGAAGGTGGTGCCGCGTACTTTGGCAAAGGTAAGCCATTCGGATTTTTTTCAACAACCAGCGGTGGCTGGCAACTGGAAGGCGAACCATACACCGTTGGCGAAGGCAGCAAATTTGAATGGTTCCGGTCGCGCATTGTCGGTGGCAGAACGAATCATTACGGGCGCATGTCGTTCCGGTTTTCTGATTTCGATTTCAAACCATATACCCGAGACGGCCTGGGTTTCGATTGGCCGATCAGTTACGAAGACATCGCTCCTTACTATGACAAAGCCGAGGAATTCATTGGCGTCTGCGGCAGCATTGAAGGAATTCGTTCTGCTCCTGATGGCAAGTTTCACACGCCCCCGCCGCCCAAAGTGCATGAAACGCTAATCAAGAAATCCTGTGACAAGCTGGGTATTCCTTGCATTCCCAATCGACGCGCAGTAATCACAAAATCTATCAACGGCCGCGCCCCTTGCCACTATTGTGGACAGTGCGGGCGAGGCTGCCAGACGGCTTCCGCTTACAGTTCCAGTCAAGTAGAAATCTTTCCGGCTATGAAAACCGGACTGGTCAAAGTTTTTGATAATGCCATGGTTCGCGAAGTATTATCCAACGGCAATGGCAAGGTGAACGGCGTCCTTTACGTTGACAAGAAAACGCGTGAGCATCGCGTGATTCGTGGCAAAGCTGTTGTGCTGGCTGCCAGTGCGTGTGAATCGGCACGCATTTTGCTGAATTCGAAATCGAAAGAGTTTCCCAATGGCTTGGCGAATGGTTCAGGCTTGGTTGGGCGCTACCTGATGGACACGGTGGGTTTCGGTTTGAGTGGCTACGTTCCGGCGCTGGAAGGCATGCCACACTATGATACGGACGGCTACGGTGGTGCGCATCTCTACATGCCCTGGTGGAATTGGGAAAAACATAATCAACTTGATTTCCCGCGCGGCTATCACATTGAAATTGGCGGTGGGTATAACATGCCTGGCGTGGGTAGCTACCATGGTGCCGCACGCACCTATGGATATGGCAAGGACATGAAGCAGAATATCCGGCAGCGCTATGGTGCATCGGTAGGCTTCTCCGGTCGTGGCGAAATGATCCCCAATGCTCTTAGTTATTGCGAAATTGATTCAGCTGTAACGGACCAATGGGGCATTCCCGTTCTAAAGTTCCATTTCAAATGGAGCGACCATGAATGGCGTCAAGCGCGTCACATGGAAAGAACCTTTACCCAGATTATTGAAGGCATGGGCGGCCGAGTTCTTGGCCTCAATAATGCTCAGCGCGAAAGTGGCGGCATCTCAGTTCCTGGCACAATTATTCACGAAGTGGGAACGGTGAAAATGGGTGCCAATGCAAAAAATTCTGTCCTCAATGGATTTACGCAAGCCCACGAAGTGAAGAACCTGTTTGTGATGGATGGTGGATCGTTTGTAAGCAATCCTGATAAGAACCCCACTTTAACGATCAATGCGCTGTCCTGGCGCGGATGTGACTATCTTTCAGAAGAAATGAGGAAGGGCAATGTCTAATCTACTAACAATAAAACCAGCGGCCCCCGGTCGCAGAGAATTAATCAAGGCAGTGGCATTTGCGGTTGTCGCAACCGGCGGCATCATCGAAGACGCTGAAGCTGCACAGCATGTCCACGAAGAAGCAGTGAGCAAGGCGAAGGCAACCGGGACCTATGGCCCCAAAGAAATGTCCGCTGCTGAGTTCAAGACACTGGGACGGTTGGCGGAATTGATTGTACCTGCTGACGATGTTTCTGGCAGCGCTCTTGATGCGGGTGCACCGGCCTTTATTGATCTTCTATGCAGCCAGAACAAACAACTGGCGGCGATCTATCACGGTGGCCTTGCGTGGTTGGATGCTGAGATGAACAAGACCTATTCCAAGGGCTTCGTCAATGCCACTGTTGCGCAGCAAATCGCGATGTTGGATTTGCTTGTGGCTGCTGACAAATCAGAGCGGGTCCGAA
>JAYUSZ010000378.1:0-7833 GCA_043755435.1 Bryobacterales bacterium
ACCTTCAACACCTCTTACACTTACAATGTTCGAGCGTTCGACGCAGCGGGGAATTTCTCGGGACTAAGCAATAGCGCTGTTGTAACCACACCGGCACCAGACCGGGATCGCCGGTAGTCCCGTGAATCGTATTGCGGCGCAACTTATTATAATTTTCATAACCGTTGCGCCGCATTACACAGCATCCAGCCAGTAACAAAGAAGTGGAGCCGGAAGGCGAATCAGTTTTAGCGTTTGGCCATGGTCGGCCGCCAGCTCGCCGAAGTCGTGGCAGGATTTCGTGACGAAGTATCCTCGGGCAAGTTGGTTCTGTCTACAACAATCCACTAATCCACGCAGCTCTTTTGAATTTGCCGGTTGTTCCCGATACTTCACAATAACCGGAACAATGGCACGACCAACTTGTTCTACTAAGTCAATTTGACAATTCTTCTCTTGCCGCCAGTAGGAGAACCGGGAATCGGAACCAAAGCGTAGAAACAAGTGACGGAACACGGCAGTTTCCGCGGCTACATCCAGAGCTGTTGGATCATCCAACAGCGTCTTTCCTTTCCACATCATGGCCGGAGCAATGGCGGCGTCAGCCAAATATATCTTGTGCTTTGCCCGCAAGACATTCTTACCATAACCGTGAGGCGCAAGCTGACGGATCAAGTGGATTGCCTCCAGCAATTTCAGAAAATGCTCCACGGTGGGTCGCTTCACTTTTAGATGAGCGCAGAGTGCTTGCATGTCCAGGAGTTGCCCACTCAGGCACAGATAGAGAAACGTGTTTTCCAGGTCGATGATGCTGCGCACCCCGAACAGCGCCGTGGTGTCCCGGCGTAAAATGCTGGCAACCTGATCCCGGAGGATCTGCTGAGCATCGGCGATGCTTTCCATTTGGGCAGTCTGAGGGAATCCTCCGCGCACTAGGTATTCGTGGAAATGTCCAACATAAGCCTTTGCGAAGCCGCGGATTGGCACGAACTCTTGTGGACTCCATTCAAAGAGCTCAGAAAGGTTGACCAATTTGGGGAGGGGCGGCAAAGCCACCCGATTCAACTGTAGGTATTCGTAAAAGGAGAGAGTTGAAACGCGGATCACGTGCCAACGGCTGGGCTTGATTTCAGGGGTCTCAGAAGGTAGCGGCTGAGAAGAACAGGCTGCGAAAATTCTTCTTTGTGGAATGGAATCCACTTGGTCTTTAACCCAGGTTTCAAATTGAGGCAACAGTTGGGGCTCATCGATAAACAAATACTCAATACCATCGGTCCTCGGTTCCAGCTGCCTCCAACCTTCCAGCACTGCTTCAATTCCAGCCATGCGAAGGAGCGGGTGATCGAAATTCGCATAAAGTATATTGGCCGGGGAAACTCCCGCCAGCAGTTGCTGATGGATGGATTGCAACAACAGAGTGGATTTACCTACTTTGCGGCATCCGGAGAGCAATACCGCGCGATGTGACGCAGGGTTTTTCAGCCAATGCTGCAGTTCGCGCATTGGGCTGCGGCGGAAAGAAGGAACCTCTGGAACGAAGTTGTTCTGCCACCAGGGGTTGAGTTGCCTAAGGACAAATGTCAGTTCGTTCATGGGGACATTCATGTGCCCATGGTAGCCAATAGTGAACTTTTACTTCAACTAAAATTGTTAATTAGTAAATATAAAGAGCTTCCTGCCCCTATTTCCTAAGGAATGCAATCAGGTTCGCCATGTCTGCCGGATTCAAAACCGGCCAGGGCTTTCCAGCGGCTTCCAACTGGGATAACATCCGGGGACCGTGCCTCCAAAGGGCTGAGACCATGGTTATGGAAGATGCGCCAGGCTTGCCGTTAGACAAATCTGGTGCTCCTGAAGCCGGATTGTTGTGGCATCCTGCACATTGCGCTTTGAACAGTTTCGCCCCACGATCTGGCTGACCCTTTGATTGAAAGAACTGCTTTGCCCAGGCGTAGGCTAAAATCTCCCTTAGTTCCGTTGAACTAAATGGTTTCGCCTTCTTCCTCATTTGTGGTGCATGATTCCACATTCCCGCCGCAACCTCGGTCAAGGTTAGACCCCCCAGTCGATTTTCAGGGGCCATCGCCCCTTTATGGCATGCGGTGCAGCCTTTGTCTTCCATCAATTGCTTGCCATGGCTTCCATCGGGAAGAGCAAATTGGAAAGTCAACTTGCGGGTTTCCGGCAGGTTCTGCAGGTACACCAAAAGATCGGTTAGTTCTTGAGCGGAAAGGGTGGGCCAGCGGTAGTCTCTGCGTTGAGTGGCGGCTTCCATTTCCGGGGCGTGATTCCACATGCTATTCACCAGTTCCACTGGATCGGCCAGTGACCGCCACTCGCGAGCAGGCTTTTCAGGGCCATTGATGGCATGGCACATGATGCAATTCTTTTCAAAGAATACGTTGCTACCCCTGGCGGCGTCGCCTCGCCGCTCAAAGTAGCGGGTCGAATAATAGAATGCGAAAAGGTCCGCTGCATCAGCTTCGCTCATGGAGGGCAGGGCAATACCGGCATTTTTCATGGCTGCCCACATCTGTGGAGCATGGTTCCACATTCTGCTGGCCATTCCTGCTGGAGAATATTGCCGATCCAGCCGCCGGGCTAAATCCGGAGCCGTTGAACTCCGGTTTGCGGAACCAGCATGGCAGGTGGTGCACTGAAAACGGGAAAAAAGACCTTCCCCACGACGGGCATCGGCTTCAAGTGCGGAAACGAATGAAGGTGCCAGAAAAAGGAATAACCACAACCGAATCATACACGTCTCCCTATGCGCCAAACGCCCCAATTGCGGCACCTCACCCACATACGCGCAGCAAAAGTTTTTTCGGCGCCTTAATGAATCAACGAGTTGCCCACAGCATCTCTTTCTCGTAGCGAAATCTGCTGCCAATATGTCAGCAGTTTCGCTGCCAAGTTTTACCCAGAACTTAACAAGAATCTGTTAAGATCAAACTGGTCCGATTTCTGGGAATCTAGCCGCACCTTGCTCTGGCATCCTTACGAAAATTGACTAGCAGTTTGGAGAGGAGCAATTATGCGCGTCCACTTGATCAACCCCAGCGACATTTCCTTTGGGATCGGAGTCATCACTCCTCGCTGGCTTTACGTTCTTGCAGCAGCAACACCGAAGGAGTACGGCGATCCTTTAATCACCGACGAAACGCTGGAACTGTTAGACCCATCCACCATCAAGCCCGGTGACATTGTCGGAATCGGAATCCATACAGCAAACGTCTTGCGCGGCCTCGCTGTTGGCAAAATTGCACGCGAGGCCGGTGCCTGGGTTATTTTCGGCGGTGTTCACGCTACACTCTACCCTGAAGAAGCATTGGAATTGGGCGGCGCCCATGCCGTGGTGAAAGGTGACGGTGATGTGGTTTGGCGGCAAGCACTATCGGATTGCGTAAACGGCAAGCTTGAGAGAATTTATGATGGTGGTCGTGTAGCGGCAGACAGGTTCTCTCCAGCGCGTTGGGATCTAATGCCGCCGAAAGCCTACATGTGGGCTTCGGTGCAAACTCTTCGAGGTTGCCCCAAACATTGCTCTTTCTGTTCCGTTTGGCGAACTGACGGACAAGAACCACGGCAACGTGCATCCGACGCTGTCATGGGCGAAATTGTTGAACTCCGCCGGCTTGGCTATCGATTCCTTGCACTGGCTGACGACAACTTCTATCCGGTGACCATCACCGACGTTCATCTGGCAAAGAAGCAAAACAATCACGCCAGAGTAGCCGAACTAACGGCGATCCGAGACGAACGTTTCGAGTTGATGCGGCGCATGGCGTTGTTGCCCGACGACATGATTTTCTTCACGCAGATCACCATGGAAGCTGCTGAAGACCTGGAATTCCTGGCGGCAATGAAGAAAGCCCGCATTAAAGGCGCATTGGTCGGTGTGGAAGCTGTTACAGAGGAAGGCTTGAAGACCGTCTATAAGGACTTCAATCTGGCTGGTGAGGCATTGGCTGAACGTTTGCAAGTGTTCCGGGCAAACGGCGTCCATGTTCTGGGCTCGTTTATCTTCGGTTTGTCTTCTGATCGGGAAAGCACCTTTAAGGCCACTTCTGCACTCGCAAAAAAGGCCGATTTGACCTTTGCCCAATTCGTGATGATGACGCCTTTCCCAGGTACGGTTGATTTTAACAAGTGGGAAAAGAGCGAAGATGCTGATAAGAAGGTTGCCGGCATTCCGGTTACCCGGTATTGGCTCATTCCTAGCGATCAGCGCCCTAAACTCTACACTCCGCATCCCACCATGTCTCATGAAGAGATCCGGGTACGCACCCAAGGCGTTTGGGACGATTTCTACAGCACCAAAGCCATTTGGGAAAGAGCGAAATGCGTGAAGAGCTTGAAGTCTAAACTTGCTTTTGTCTTTATCTCAAAGCTCTATCGCCAAATGTACGCCAATACGGGTATCACTACTGATAGCGCTCGCCGCAAGAAAGCCAATAGCTGGGCCAGAATGCTGGCCAAGCCTTGCCGCCAGTTCTTCCAGGCGGAGCCAATGCCCGATTTGCAGGTTCCGGGTGGACTAACGGCACCAAAGGCACAGTTCAGCATCGTCGGCCAATAAGCGGTTTGGCCAAAAGTGTGGACCTTGGCGTGCCCTCTAAGAGGGTGCCATGACACATACCGCCCAAGCTACTTCTCTTCAAACAAATTGGCAGAGCCTGTCTTTAGGTGAATTGATCCAGCATATTGTGGACGACCACCACGCTTTTCTTGAGGCTGCGATGCCTCGACTTCGGCAGAAGTTGGTGGAGATAACTCAGCTGGATTGTGGGCGAAACCGCAGCGTGCTGAGTGAATTGGCGCAGGTGCTGATTTCAATGTCCTGCGAGCTTCACCAGCACTTGATGAAAGAGGAAGATGTGTTGTTCCCTTTCATTATTTCGCTGGAAACTGCTGCAAACCAGAACAAGCCACGTCCTTATACCCCCTTCGGCGAAATTGGAAATCCTATCCATATGATGGAAAGCGAGCATGATGATGTCCTGAGCGCCTCCAATCGTATGAGGGAACTGTTAAGCAGGTTGGCACCAGCCAAAGAATCGCAAATGGCAATTCAAGATTTCAAAGAAATGCTGACGCGCTTTGAGCAAGACATCAACCAGCATACACATCTGGAAAACGACATTCTATTTCCCAAGGCTAGAGCGCTGGAAGCGAAGTTCTACTAATTCTTCACCGGGCAGGATGACTAGCCGTTGTGCCGATTGATGAGCTACGATCATTGATGAGATTCGCTGTTGCTTCTCGCGGCTCGATAATCCAGTCAGCACAATTGTAAGGAGTCGTCAACATGGTCCGTCGTCTAAGCATCGCGTCCCTGATCAGTCTTATAAGTGGTATTGCCCAGGCGTTAGCGCAAGCTCCCGTTGCTGCCCAAGCAGCACCCCCCACAGGGCAAGCCAGCGCGCGCCCACCGCGCCCTGCGCCTCCAACGCGCGATCCCAATACACCCGGCTATGTGAAGGCAAAAGAACTACCAGACGGTGAGGTTCCTTCGCCCAAAGAGGACGGGAATTTCATCATCGGCCCGACGCATAACCCTGCCCCAGAGATGACGGTTCAAGAAGGCGTGCCGCAAGGTATGGTTTACAACTTCACAATGGAATCCACCGATAGCAAATTCTATCCTGGCATTGCGCGTGAAGCGGGTACATTTGGAAGGCCAGACCCTGCAGACCCGGCGAAGTTGATCGTCTCAAGCCATCCTGCCCCTTACACTCGCAAAGTTGCTGTCTATGTTCCCAAGCAATACGTCCCCGGAACGGTGGCTCCATTCATTGTTGGTGCTGACGGACCAGACAAAGCATTGTTCACCGCGCTTGATACTTTGATCCACCAGAAACGCGTTCCTGTGATGATTGCCATTTCCATTGGCAATGGCAGCGGCGATGCCCAGGGAAGCCAGCGTGGATTGGAATACGACACCATGTCAGGCAAGTATGCAGAGTTCGTTGAAGCAGAAGTGTTGCCGCTGGTTGAAAAGCAATACAGCTTGAAGCTCACCAAAGATCCTGACGGCAGGGCGACAATGGGTGGCAGCTCAGGCGGATCGGCTGCGTTAATCATGGCGTGGTTTCACCCCGAACTGTACCATCGTGTGCTGACTTATTCCGGCACTTACGTGAACCAACAATGGCCAATGGACCCAAAGTATCCGCACGGCGCATGGGAATTCCACGAAAACCTGATTCCCAAGAGTCCAAGAAAGCCGATACGTCTTTGGATGCATGTTAGTGACCGGGACAATCTAAACTCGCGCGATGGTTATCACGATTGGGTTCTGGCAAACGAATTGATGGCCAAAGAACTGGCAGCCAAGGGATATCATTACCAGTTCGTATTTGCACGTAATGCCGGACATACGGACCGCCGCAGTGAAGCAGCAGACATTACCTGAAGCCTTGGAATATGTGTGGCAAGGCTACCCGATTGCCGGGGCGAAGAAGTAGCCCTGCTGGCAGAATCGAAATCGAGATTTACGGGTTCGTTTTGACCAGGTGTACACGAGTAAAAATCCGCGTACCTCGCTAGCTTCGCGATACACTGGCACCTATGGCTCTTACTCGCGGACAACGGCTTGGTCCCTACGAGATTCTCGAACCCATCGCCGTCGGCGGCATGGGTGAGGTCTACAAGGCACGCGACACCCGCCTGGAGCGCATCGTCGCTCTCAAGGTCAGCGCAGAAGGATTCGGCCAGAGGTTCCATCGCGAAGCCAGGGCAATCGCTAGTCTAAACCATCCCAACATTTGTACGCTGCACGACGTGGGCCAGGAAAACGGCGTTGAGTATCTGGTGATGGAATACATCGAAGGCAAGCCGTTGCAAGGGCCGATGCCAGTTGCAGAAGTGATTAGGCTGGGTGCACAAGTCGCCGACGCACTCGATGCCGCGCACCGCAAGGGCATCACTCACCGCGATTTGAAGCCGGGCAATCTGCTGCTCACCAAGGGAGTGGTCAAAGTGCTGGATTTTGGCTTGGCCAAACTTGAGCAAGCACCCGCCGGAGAAATCGACGCCACGGTGAAGCAAGTGCTAACCGGCGAAGGGACAATCCTGGGGACGCTGCCCTACATGGCGCCCGAGCAACTCAACGGCGGAACAGCCGATGCGCGCACGGATCTGTGGGCCCTAGGGCTGGTGTTGTACGAGATGGCAACAGGGGAACGGGCCTTCGCAGGGAAGACCCAAGCAACGTTGATAGCGTCCATCATGGCGAGCGAACCAATTGCGCTAGACAGAATCGGTGACGTGGAGCTTGCGTGGGTCATCAAGCGGTGCATGGAAAAGGATCCGGAGGATCGCTGGCAATCGGCGCGGGACCTACGAAAAAGCCTGCTGCGCGAATCCGTCGCGGCCATTCCGCCACGCGCGTCCAAGGGATGGATATGGCCGCTCGCCGGATTAGTTGCCGCCGCATTGCTGGCCGTGTCCGCATGGATGTTTAAGCCGGCTCCAGCGCTCCCCCTGCTCCAGCGAATGATGAACGTTTCCCTCGCACCGCCGGAAGGCGCGGCGCTGACCATGCATGGCTTTGATGTCTCTCCCGACGGCAGTAAGATTGTCTTTACGGCCAGCCAAAATGGCATTCGTAAACTGTGGCTGCGCAATCTTGATTCCGACCAGCCTAAAGCACTCGAAGGTACAGACGGGGCGTTCGCGCCCTTTTGGTCGCCAGACGGGCAATCCATCGGCTTCTTTGTTCCTGGAAAACTCAAGAGGTTGGATCTAGCCGGAGGGCCACCTCGCGTCCTAGCGAATTCTGTGTTCGGTAAAGGTGGGACTTGGAGCACGGCCGGTATGATTCTGTTCTGCCCCAGAAACTCCAGCTTTATC
>JAYUSZ010000379.1:0-20894 GCA_043755435.1 Bryobacterales bacterium
TCACCTCCGGGAGAAGCGCGGCGGCGGCCTCGAAAAAGTCTCCCTTTCCGAAGCCGCCGAATTGACTTCCGGCCGCGATGTCGAGATCCTTGACCTTGATCAAGCCCTGGAACGCCTGGGCCAGGTTGATCCGCGCAAAGCCAAGCTCGTGGAACTTCGTTACTTTGGCGGACTCACCATCGAACAGTGCGCCCAGGTTCTCAATTTGTCGCTAGCCACCGTGGAGAGAGACTGGAAATTTTCTCGCGCCTTTCTCATCCGCGAACTGGAGACTTGAACGGGAATTACTGGCGTCGCCCAATTCCTTTAGCAATGACGTTGCTGGGCTTGGTGAACACCATGTTTATGGTCGAACCATCCCGCGACAGTTGAAAGTCTATCGTGTTCCCGTTGGACAACGTGAGTGTACCCGTGCAGTTATCTTTCATCGTGTAGGCACTCGTAAATGTTCGGCCCAGGAAGGGAGAGCCTGCCAGATTGCCAGAGTCCACCACCGTGAGATTGCCATTTCCGTCGGCATCGAACACCCCGGAGTCGACCCAAGGTGAGTAGGTCGGCGAACTGAGCAAGTACCCGCCGAGATCAAAAATGTAGGAGCCCTTCAGCGTTCCCAACGTACAGGCTTGCGTCCTCGGTACCAATGAAAGTGACCCGGCCCCGCTGGTTGTATACAAGCCGTAGATTGGCGACACCGACTCGAGAATGGGACCGAACTCCACCGCTGCTCCCGGTCCGCGGTATCCGATGGTAAGCGTCACCCCTGCCCCGCTAATATAGCCATATGGCGTTGCCACATCGTTTAAAATCACGCGGCCTATGAGATTGATAGAAGGCTGCGGCGTGCTCGACAGTGTGGCGCGATCCACTTGGATTACATAATGGTCGGCAACGGGTGCGCTGCCAGGATTTGCGAAGGGCAACGGTGACTTGCCTGGGACGACGAAAGCCAGTTGGTCCAGTGTTTGCCGCGCGGAATCGTACGTGAATCTTTGGCGGATTTCGATGGCACCGCTAGTCCATCCCGCCAAGACTGATTCGGGTAAATTTGGTGCTGTGGGCGAGAGGACACCGGGGGGGGTAAGACTACGCTCGACCATGAAATCCCCGGGCCCGTTGCCACCGCTTTGCGCACGCAAAGGTGCTGTTAATGTCCCTGCCAATAACAGGACGGTCATTTGTAACTTCGACATAGATGTTCTCCTTGTGATTTGTGTGTCAGGCCATTCGCCTCCACGTTTGGATACGCGATGCCGGATTGGAAAACCCCTCACTGCAAAGCAATCGTGGCTGCAACCTTAATTCCGCCTCGTAATCCTGAATCGATGGATCTCCATTTCAAAGATGGGTATCTCCGATGAGCTAAAGAGCAGAGTGCTCATCATTCAAACAACCTGCTTTCAGAAACAATAGCTTGCTTTTCTCCTGTTTGTATTTACAATGTAAATGTGCTGTTCGATTGGGACGCTGGCAATGTTTCGCACATTGCCAGACATAGCGTCACTCCGAACGAGGCCGAAGATGCCATTCTTATCGAGCCTTTGGAGATGGATATGCTCTGCTTTGGGCGCACCCGTTCAGGAAGGCTCTTGACTGTTCTGTATACGATGCGGCGCAACAAAGTTCGGGTGGTTACAGCTTACGATATGTCGAAAAATCAAATGGTGGTTTATCTAAAAGGGTTTTGAAATGGCGCTAAAACAAATCAAGATTCCGGTATTCAAAACAGAATCAGAGGAAGCCCATTGGTGGGATGCTAACCCTGATATCGCAACCGAACTGATGAGCAAAGCGCTTAAAGCGGGAACCGCCCGCCGCAAGGTTCCACTTCAGACAGTGACAATTCGTCTACCTGTCACTGACCTTACCATTGCCAGGGCAAACGCCGAACGCAAAGGGCTCTCATATCAAACTTACATTAAGATGATCCTTCACTCAGCGTTAGAGAAAGACGCCAGTTAAAGGTCCGGGGCGATCAAATGGATCTTCGGAAAATAAGTCCGATACCTGCTCACGTCCCGAGTCAGCAACGCTAGCTTCCCAATCGCCGCATGCGCCCCAATATAGAAATCCGGGAGCGGTGAATTCCGCACACCCCCTCGTTTCCGGTAAGCACTAAAACACTTCCCAGCCAGAAAGCCAGCTTCCCAAGGTAGCGCCTCTCGCTTATAGATCTGTGGAGGCAACGCAGCATTCAGCCCTTCAATCGTTGAAAAGCCCACGGACACTTCACTGTAAATGATTGGGTTGATGATCAGGATGTACCGTTCCGCTGCTTCCGCCAGCGCATTAGCCGACCATTCACCCCAAACTGGATCATTGGTCGCAACATCAATCAGAACGTTGCTGTCGACCAATACGCCCAGGAACTGGGCTGTGCTCATTCCTCGCCGCGAGTCATGGCCATGATTTCTTTGGTGCTCAAGCCGCTGTCAGCCGTACCGCGCAATGCACTCAAAACTGCTTGGCCACGCGTGGAGCTGCTAACTTGCTCTTTCGCTTTACGAATTTGAACCACGTCCCCAACAATCTGGAATTCTACTTTGGTATATGGCAGAAGCCCCAGTTTATTCCGGATTTCTTGCGGGATTGTGACTTGACCTTTGGTAGTGATTCCCATCGCGTTCTTACTCCTACTGGTAAGAGTAACACAACCCACACCAAATCCACAAGCCCTTTCCTAGAAATGCTCCCTCAACCCCGCAAAGCTCTCTAGTACCAATAACTTACCCGGCCCGCTGGGACGCAAGTCCTCGCGCTCCAACACCCAAGTCCTGGCGTGTGGCACATAAGCAGCGTTCAAGCCTGCTTCCAGCGCTGGATTGATGTCAGATTTCGGAGAGTTCCCAACCATCCAAGCGCGCTCCCGCTCCATGCCTCGCATCTCTGTCAACCCGTGATAGGCTGCCCGGTGCTTTTCCTTGGTAACCTCAACATGCGCAAAGTACTTCGCCAAGCCCGATCGTTCCACCTTTGCCACCTGTTCGGCGTGGCTACCCTTGGTGAACATGGTTAACTCATACTTACCAGCCAGATACTCGAGAGTTTCCTCAACCTGGGGCAGAATCACCATCGGGTGATCCAACAGCACATGGGCTAACTCACGAACAGCTTCCTCATCCTTAGCCGTCACAGGTCGTTTTGACAGTTGATGCAGGCACTCCACAAGGTTGCGGCCAAAACTGACGGACCCATACCCGAATGTCTTCGCGTTTTCTATTTCAATGACATTCAACTGCTCACGCACATCGGCACCGGTCAGTTCAGGATGCCCAAGATATGCCACGAAATTATCGAACGCATCTTCAAAGTAGATGTTGTTCTCCCATAGCGTGTCGTCAGCATCAATGATCAAGTGCCAACTCATTTGCCTGAAACGTTCCTCTTCACTCTTCGATTGTAGTAGAAGTTGCTTGTGACCAACGGCGAGAGTAGAGACTGCGAGAGGGCTATAGCAAACTGGTTTGCTATAGCCGCACCGAGTTAGGAATCAGCGTGTACTTTAAAAGCGCAGAGCTCCGGTAATTTTGTCGATCCCTGCTTGCGCGCAAGAAGCGTCGGCGTCACCGCTGGGAGCACCACCTACTCCAATTGCCGCGATCACTTCGTTCCCTGAGCGGATCGGAAGTCCGCCGCCCAGTGCGATGGTACCTTCAATGGCTCGGAGGCCGGGATTGGCCTCACTGCGCTGGATGAAGTCGCTGGATGGAATGCGAAACGCCAGTGAGGTAAAGGCCTTCTTCTTGGCCGTGTCAACGGTATGGGGGCTGGTAGAATCGTCGCGGAGCGTCGCCTTGATGTTGCCGCCGCGATCGAGCACAACCACCGTGACGCGAAAGCCGTCAGCGCGGCATTTTTCAACAGCGCCTGTGGCTGCATCAACGGCGAGGGCCAGAGAAATCTGCCTCTCTTGAACAATCGTCTGACCTAGGCCGATAGCGCTGATGCCAACAAACAAAGTTGTGAGTTTGAGGTAGGAAGTAATTTTCATTTCACCGATTCTGGCAGAACGATGAATCGGGTGCAATTACGAAGCAGCTAATTTACAGGTGTTAATCGATAATTAATAATTGTAGCGGCGACAGCTCATTTCTCCTCGCCTGCTGGAAGCTTGCCATGGCCGTTGGTAGGAATCACACGCTTCAGCTTCGCCGTTTCGCGCCGCTCCTCCAACAATGTCGGGAAGTGTTCAGCCAGCCGCACCAAGCGTTCCTCTTCACTCTTCGATTGCAACAGATGCTGCCTTACCACCAAATCATCTGTTGCTTGACCAAGTTGAAAGCTGATCTGTGCCTCATTCAAACGCAGTTCCGGCAATGTGTCATCCAGATTTCGCAGCGCATAATAAAGCCGGACAACTTTCTGCACCAGCACTTCCGGCGGCGGTTCCAGACCAACATCATCTTGAAAATAACGGACCCGCCCTCGTAAGAAGTTGCGTTCATTGTCGGTGCTTAGAATCTCAAACCGCTGACGGCCTTCGGCCAGAATATCCATTCGGCCATCTTCCAGCTTCCGCAAAAGCTCCCTGATTCGTGCCGAGCAACCAATGCCAGCCAATCCGCGCTTCATTACTAGAACAATGCCAAACTCCGAATCCGAATCCAACGCTTCGCCGATCATTTCCTTGTAGCGATCCTCAAAAATATGCAACGGAAGTGGGGTCCTTGGAAGCAGAACCAATGTAAGTGGGAACAGCGGCAACATGCCTTCGCTCATGCTACTATTATGGCGTCCTTCGGATGAAAATCACGAATCTGTCCGCGAAACAAACACCAGGTATTTATCTTGTTGGCTTCATGGGTTCCGGGAAAAGCACCATTGGCCGAAAGCTTGCATCCAAAATCGGTTGGCGCTTTGCTGATCTGGATGACGACATTGAAGCCCACGCCGGCAAAACAATTCCTGAGGTTTTCGATCAGGATGGCGAAGCTGAATTCCGCCGCATTGAATCTGCCATGCTTGCCGTGCGAATTGCTGAAGTCAAAGCAGGGCAGCCTCTGGTGCTTGCATTGGGAGGCGGAGCCTTTGCGCAACCGCAAAATCGCCTGGCCTTGAAAGATGCTGGTCTAACTATTTGGCTGAACGTTCCGTTTGCCCTTGTGGAACAGCGCGTCGCCGGTTTTTCTCACCGTCCGCTGGCTCGCGATCCTGAAAAGTTCCGCGCTCTTTTCGAGCAACGCCGGGAAGCTTACGCTGAAGCCTTGGCCCACATCGCAGTCAATTCCGACGATGCAAGGCCAGCAATTAATGCAATCCTCCAGCTGGAGTTTTTCCAATGAAACGAAACTTGCGTGCTGACGCCAACAGAATCTTCCGTGCCGCAATCAAAGCCGCCGACCCCGTCCAGGCAATACTCTCCCACCTCCGGCTTGAACAGGACATCCTGATTGCCGGCCGTCGTCGTTACGATCTAAAACGATTCGCAAACATCCAGGTAATTGGGGCAGGCAAGGCTGGAGCCGCCATGGCGTCGGCACTGGAAAAGCTACTTGGCAAGAAGATAACGGGCGGCCTCATCAATGTCAAAGACGGCCATCTCGCCCCGCTCCGCCGCATTCAACTTCACCAGGCTAGTCATCCTTTGCCCAATCAAAGTGGCGTGGATGGGGCGGCCAGCATTCTTTCCATTGCGCGCGCTGCCGGTCCCAAGGATCTGGTTATCTGCCTCATCAGTGGTGGAGCTTCGGCCTTGCTGCCTGCTCCCGCCCCTGGGCTCACTCTTGTGGACAAGCAGCGTGTCACCGGCTTGCTGCTTGGCTGCGGTGCCACCATTCATGAAATCAACGCGGTCCGTAAACATCTTTCCTCTATCAAAGGTGGGCAACTTGCGCAGGCCGTCTATTCCGCCACCCTGTTGACGCTAATATTAAGCGACGTGATTGGAGACAACCTATCTGTGATCGGCAGTGGTCCCACTGTTCCCGATCCTTCCACTTTCGGCGATGCGCTCGCCATTCTTTCTAAATACGATCTACTAAACAAGATTCCAGCCGGGGCACTTACGATTCTCCAATCTGCAAAAAAGGAAACGCCTAAACCCGGCGATCCGCTGTTTCGCAAATCGCAAACTCTAATTGTCGGAAGCAACCGCCAAGCCATCCAGGCTGCTGCAACTACTGCTCGTCAACTTGGTTACAAACCAATGGTGCTTTCAACCACTATCGAAGGCGAGACCAAGGACGTTGCGGCAATGCATGTTGCCATTGCGCGCGAAATTCGCACATCAGGCCAGCCGCTCCGCTCGCCTGCCTGCTTGCTTTCCGGCGGCGAAACTACTGTTACCATTCACGGTTCGGGCAAAGGTGGCCGCAATCAAGAGTTTTCCCTGGCCGCTGCTATGGGCCTTGCATCTATACCCAATGCGCTGGTCCTATCCGCGGGAACGGACGGGTCCGATGGTCCCACAGAAGCCGCTGGAGCCTTTGCCGATACATCGACAATTGCCAGAGCGGAAGCCTTGGGCATGAACGCTTATGATTATTTGACGCGCAACGACTCGTTTCGTTACTTTGAAAAGCTTAACGATTTGCTGATCACTGGTCCAACTAATACAAACGTAATGGACGTCAGGATTGTTCTGCTGCCTTAGCCCAAATCACCTGTAGAAGGGCTGCTTCGTTAGCCAACGTGGACCGTACTTCAGTTCCGGCTTGCCTACTTCGAGGGCACCCAGATCAGGTGCCTGCCCTGAAAAATCCTCGTTCACCGTAGGAATTGGCACACCGGCATCCACCGCTTTGCTACCCAGCTTCAAACGGAAGTTCAGGTCCATCGCATGATAAACAGCATGTCGCTGGTTCGGATCGGGCGGAACCATGTTCTCGAAAATATCAAAGTCCAATTCCATGCCATGGGCTTCTTGTCCTGTGGCTGTGCGGAATTCTGCAAGCGTAGAAAAGTTTTTCCAATCGGTAGGCTTCGGTTCGTAGTTACGCTCGCCTGCCTTTGGACCCAACCACCGGTACTGCGCCACCACACCCTTGTTTGGACGGAAACCATTGTAGTCGGAACTATAAGCATCGGTAGCATTGGCCCAGGCCATAATGCCCCTTGCTGGAGTATCGCGCCCAAGAAACAGATTGTTGCGATAGTGCATGTTGGAGGATGGATCGGTGATTACATGTTCACCAATAATGGTGTTGTGATACACAAACAGCCCTGCGGGCTTAGCTGAAAACTTAAACGCCACGCCGCTAGGTACGTTGTAAAGTATGTTGCGGATAAAGTATGCTGGCCCACCGAATACAGGTTGAGAACTGTAGCCACCCTGAGCGGCATTCACCCCTCGATTATTGAACACTCGGATGTTGTGCACCCCACCGTCGGTCTCCACAAAATCGTCATTGGAAAGGTGCATGTCGTTGTTGTAAATGTCGATGGACGATGCCCTCCGTTCGGGATCTTTTTCCGGCGTGCCATAAGTGGAAATGCCGATCGCGTCATGAAAATAGGCAATGGCGTTATGCGCAATCACGTGGCCCGGGCCGTATACTTTAATGCCATAGTAACTTTTCAAACCATGCGATCCATATGCTCCGGCACTAGCCCACAGTGGGCCTGTCCAGCCGATCATCCGGAAACGATCTTCGCGCCCCAGAATCAGATTATCGGCAATATAGAAGTCGCTCGATCCGGCATACTCGGTCCACACTCCAAATCCGACGCCTTCAAATCGGCAGTTCTTAACTGTCAACCCCACTGCTCCAAGCACCTCTTTTTGACCCGCGAAAATCGCAACATCGGTGTTACGGAAAGTTAGGCCGTCGAAGATGTGATGGTGCGATGCCATTACATCGAACAAGCGATGATTGCCGTCACCATCGAAAATCACCTCTCCGTCTCCAGCTGACTTAATGGTGATGGGCTTCTCTGCCGTACCCTTCAATGTAAGGGACATTGAGCCATCGAAAGGGGCCATCATGGGGTCCACGTAATTGTTGCGCTCTGGTTTGTACAAGCCAGCATGCACAATCAACGTATCGCCGGGTTGTGCGCGCCGCTCCCAAACTACAGACCAATCGCCGAGCCCCGCGCCGTAGTAAGCCTGCAGAATGCCGGTGAAACTTGGCTCTATCTTCGTGCCGGTATAGTCGGGTGCGTAAACGTGAAGAGTACGGCCACCTTTATAGGGTTGGGGCTCAGTGCGCGTCTTCACTCTTACCGTCTGCGATGTTGCTCCGGTTGTGCCGTCTGGATCATTCATCTGGAATTTGCATTCATACTCCGTGCCTGGCTTCAGATTCAAAATGCTGCCGGCGAATCCATCCGGTACGGTGTAATCCAGATTTTCGCGCCGCCGGTAAATGTTCTCGCCGCCAATACGCACAAGGGGCAAGGCATTGCGCCAAGCGGATTCTCCAGCGGCGCGATACTGCACGGCAACAGTAGCGTTGCGGTTAGCATCGCCCGTGATAGACCATTCAAAACCCAGATTCAAAAGTGTAGGATGTTCAACGACAAATTTGCCGGCTTGCGTTGCGTTTTGCGCACAAGCCAAAGCGGCGGTCAAAAGGAATATTGAAGACAGGCGGATGTCCATAGCCTTTGGATTATACTCCCAGCAATGGCTATGAATTCAAGTAGTGAAATTCGCCCAGTTCCTGAATTGTATAAACCTGAGCTTCCACCCAATCCAATTGCCGTTCATTGCAAGCCAGGATCTCCTTAAGTTGAGCCCGCGCATCGTCGTTTTCAGTTTCGATGGTCCTAAGCACAAGCGGAATAATTTCCTGCTGATATAGGCTTAATAAATTGCTAAAGCAAGCTTGCACTCCGGGGAAGTGAACGGTTGATCCTGTCACTGTCCCGTGGGTGAACCGTTCACAACTCAGAGCCTCTTCAGCAAACAGTTTTGCCAAACGCGAATGCCCCGCTAGTTGCAGAGCACTTCCATATTCTTTGAATCTTTCGGCAGCCACAGCTTCAGCATCGGCAATTTGTTTCGGAATTTTCATTTACCTGCGGATGATAGCAGGGTCACAAAGGGTAGAATGGCACAATGGCCGAAAAAGTTGACTCGGAATCACCGAGGATCATGATCGTGGACGACGAGGAGGCGCAGCGGAATGGCTTGGCCAGTATTGTGCGCGCCTGGGGCTTTCAGACCGAAACTGCCAGTGATGGGCAGGACGCTCTGGAAAAGCTGGCCTTGTTCACTCCCAGTGTGATTCTTACAGATTTGAAAATGCCGCGAGTAGATGGGTTTGAACTTCTGCGCCGCATCAACGCCGGTGGTCCGCGCATTCCAGCAATTGTGCTCACCGCGTTTGGCAGCCTTGAAACTGCCATTGAAACCATCCATACGCTGGGTGCTTTCTGGTTTCTTGAAAAGCCAATTCAACCCGCAGCCTTGCGGGTCCTGCTGGACCGCGCACTGGCCATGGGCAAGTTACAGCGCAAGACCGAAGTGCTGGAACGGACGTTGGCAAGCAGTGGTTCGCTGGTAGACATGGTCGGAACCTCGGCTGTAATGAAGCAGGTGTTTTCGCTCATCAGTCAAGTGGCACCCAGTAGAGCTGCGGTCTTAGTAACCGGCGAAAGCGGCACTGGTAAAGAATTAGTGGCGCGTGCGATTCATACTTTAAGCCCGCGCGCCAACGGCCCGTTTGTTGCCGTCAATTGCGCAGCCATGCCTGAAGCATTGATGGAAAGTGAATTGTTCGGCCATGAAAAGGGTGCCTTCACTGGAGCGGTGGAACGGCGCTCTGGTTGTTTCGAATTGGCCGAACATGGCACTATGCTGCTGGATGAAATCGGCGATATGCCGGTGGCGACCCAGGCGAAGTTGCTGCGTGTGCTGGAGGATTCCAAAGTACGCCGCTTGGGGGCCCGGGCCGAAGTCACCGTGGATGTAAGAATCATTGCAGCTACGAACAAGAGCCTGGAAGAGGCCATCAAGAAAGGCGAGTTTCGAGAAGACCTGTTTTACCGTTTGAATGTGTTCCAAATTGCCTTGCCTCCACTGCGCGAAAGAATGGATGATGTTCCCGGCATCGCAACAAAGTTAGTGGAGTATTTGAACAAGAAACATGATTGCCGCGCCACGGATTTAAGTGCTGAAGCGTTAGCATCGCTCATGGCCTATCGTTGGCCGGGGAACATTCGCGAACTCCGCAATGCATTGGAGCGGGCTGTGATTCTGGCAGGAGAAGGAACCATTCGGCAGGAGCATCTGCCGATTAGTCTTCGTCCTTCGCCGGCTGGGGGAATAGCGAAAGCAGCGGCGGCTTCTGCCGGCGTAAATTCGATACTGCTTGAAGTCGGGATGACAGTGGAAGAAGCTGAGCGATTGCTGATTCTGAGAACTTTGGAGCACACTAAAAATAACAAGACCCGCGCTGCGGAAATTTTGGGTATCAGCTTGAAGACACTATTCAACAAGTTAAAAGAGTACGGCGCGGCGGAGGAATTGTAAGGCCGCCATGTCTTTAAGAGCACGATTAAGGATCGCTTTGGTGGCGATGGTATTGTTCTTAACCATCGGTATTTCTCTCCTATATATAAACCGGCAGCTGGTAGATCTGTTCGCGGCTACGGAGGATCGGGCTGTGGAGAATGCGGATCTGGTTAAGGACTTCGTCATCCAGCGGATCGAGGAACAAGCAAAGCAAATATCGCCACCTCCGGAAACGCTGGAAGAAAGCGTAAAAATGTGGCGACATGTGATTGAGACCGATAAACAGCTTGTTCCAATGTTAGGTAAGGCGTTGGGCGAATCTGGTCTAGCCACAGAAATTTTCATCACTGATCCAGAAAACAACATTCTCACGGCCAGTAATGAAGCGCATAAAGGTGGCAAAGCTGCGGCGCTTGAAGACTATTTGGAATGGCAGAAACAGCCTTTGTTTGGCCGTCTGGTGAATCTTTATAAAGGCGGATTTCGTGACTATGCGATTCGAATTCCATTAGGGTCTGAAGAACGGGAGCTGTTTCGAATTCAAATTCTGATCTCTGCTTCTTTGATGAGGGCTGCGGTAGAGCCGGCGTTTACTGGATTGTTATGGATCACCGCAGCTAGTCTTAGTATTGCGCTGGCCCTGGCAGCGTTGTTCGCCAGCTTTTTTGTTCGTCCATTGGCGCGGATGAGCGCCATGATCGACCGCATTTCTGAGGGTTCCAAGGCAGACTCTGTGGCCGAACGGGAAAGCGTTCCCACTGAGTTTAAGGAATTGGAATCCAAGCTGGATTTGTTGGGCGCCCAGATGCGGGGAACCAAGCAGGAAATGAGTTCATTGCTGGAACAAATGGACCTTGCTGTATTCATTTTCGACGCGGCGCACAAGTGTATTTTTGCTAACGGAGCTGCCGATCTTTTTCTCGGCATGCAGAAGGACACGATAGAGGGAAATACCTTGGAAGGGCTGTTTCCAGCCAGCAGCCAATTAGGGGCCGCACTACAAGCTGCTGCTGGTCTGGATAAACCGTTGCATGATTACGAAGTTACTGAACCACGTCGTCTTCAAGTTTCCATGGAGACCAGCTCCCGTGGTTTGATGATCACCATGCGCGATGCTGAATCACGCTCCGCAGTTGCCACTCAGTTGGATATGTCCAAACGCTTATCGGCCATCAACCGTCTGACCGGGGGCGTTGCCCACGAAATTAAGAATCCGATGAATGCCATTGCCATCCATTTGGAAGTCTTGAAAGCCAAGTTTGAGGCATCTGGCGAAGAGCTTCCTGAAGAAGTTGGCGTGATTGGAAGAGAGATTGCGCGACTAGACCGGGTTGTGAAAACGTTCCTTGATTTCAATCGCCCAATGAAAGTGGATGTTCTGGAATTGGACCTTGTCCGGCTAACAGCTGAGGCGAAGAATCTGCTGGCACCACAGGCAGCGGCCGTGAACGTGGAGATTGTGTTTAGCAATCATCCTGCGGAAGTTATGGTGATGGCTGACCGCGACCTATTGCAGCAAGCGATTCTGAATGTAGCTTCCAATGGAATTGAAGCCATGAACCAGGGCGGCGTTTTAGAGTTGAAAATATCCGCTGCTAATCAGTTTGTGGTGCTGGAGATTTCCGATCAGGGGCAGGGCATCCCTCCAGAAGTTCGGGACAAGATTTTTAATCTGTACTTCACAACCAAAGAGAAGGGCAACGGCATTGGATTGGCTGTAACTGCCAAAGCTTTGCAATTGATGGGTGGCGGCGTTGAGTTGGATTCTAACGCTGGGCAGGGCACTACTTTCCGTTTGAAAATGCCTGCTGCTTTAGCCGTGGATTCTTTATATGCGGGGGTTGCTTGAAACAACTCTTCCTTATAGTTGCGCTGCTATCGGTGCTTGGTGGGTGCCGGAGAAAGCCGGTGCCGCTTCCACCACGTCCGCTGGTGCCACCACCGCCGCAGGAACGGTTGTTGAAAATCGCTGAAGTAGAAATGCCTCCTGAATTGGAGTTGCCAGTGGCGCAAGACTTCCCGCAACTTTCGCTTCCAATTTCCAAAGTACCGCCACCCAGAATAATACGGCCAAGACCTATCGTGGTCCGCAAGAAGGAAGCTCCAGAACCAGCGAAGCCGATTTTACCGCCTAGCACTGGATTTCGTTTGGGAGAACTCTTGACCCCTGCTCAGCGAGTGGAGTTGAACGCGCAAATTGATGCTTATCTAGCTGCATCCGTGCAGGTGATTCGAACTGCTGCTTCGCAGAAACTGAGCGATGATCAGGAAGCACTGAAGAACCAGATTCAGGCTCTTATGGATCAGGCAAGGCGTGCGCGGAGTACTGATCTGGTTGAAGCCCGAAAACTAGCGGAGCGATCAAAGACTCTGGCGGAAGCATTGTCGCGAAGCTTTTGATCACAGCTTTTATCGCCACTCCAAATCGAAAGTATACCCTTCACTGCCGCGATCGCGATCCTCAATGCGCACTACAGCTGGGCCACCGCGACCTGGGCTGCGAAGCAACTGCTGACGACCGCGTCCGTCAATCCCAGAGAAGCGGAAATCCCGGGGAGAATCAGGCATAGGTGTGTTGCATTGGAAACGGCGGAAACTGGCGTGCTGGCCAGAAACTGTTCGAAGGAATGCCATGTCACCTCGAATTTCCACTTCTGCCACGCCGTCAACTTCAACTTCAATCGTGCATTTACCATTCCCACCGCCGCCACGAATTTCGGCTCGGCGCTCTTCGCCCCTATCCCGTCCACCGAAACCTCCACGGCCCCGATTATCAATACCACCAAAAAAGCCACCGCCCCCTTGCGAACCGGAATCGCCGCGCCATTCCAGATCGAAAGTGTAACCTTCGATGCCTCGACCGTTGTCGTCTATGCGAATTACGGCTGTGCCATTGCGGCTTGGATCGCGGACAAGTGACTGCCGGCCTCGTCCGTCGATTCCTGTAAAGCGAAAATCAACAGGGTTGATTGGCATGGGCTGATTACAGACAAAGCGACGCCAATCAGCTTGGCTGCCGGATAGAGGCCGGAGTATTGCTGTATCACCGCGAATTTCCACCTCGGCACCGCCAGCGATATTCACTTCAATTGTGCATTTGCCATCACCACCACCGCGGCGAATTTCGGCGCGCCGGCTTTGAGCATTGCCACCACCATAGGGGCTTCCATAATCCACGCGACCACCGTCGCGCCATTCAATATCGAAGGTGTAGCCCTCACTGCCGCGATCGGGATCGTCGATGCGGATCACCGCCGGGCCGCGGCCAGGTTGACGCAAAAGAGATTGACGTCCGCGGCCATCCACGCCTTTGAAACGGAAATCGGAGGGGTTGTTGGGCATGGGGCGATTGCATTGAAACCTGCGCCATTGGGCTCGATTGCCGTTGATTGTCCGGAGGTTGGCACCATTGGACGAGACTTCAATTTCGGCGCTGCCATCGACGATGACTTCTATAGTGCACTTGCCATCTCCACCGCCGCCGCGGATGTCGGCTTGCCGGAATTCGGGCGGATAGTTTTGTGCGAACGCACTTGTGAGAAATGCTAGGGGCAGTGTGAAGCGAAGCATGTTCTTATGATTTAAGTTCGTCATCACTGAGCAAGACGGCTGGCGATGGTATTTGGTTTCAAGGGTTAGCAGCCCGTGGTTTTATTCAGAAAAGGACCACCCCCTTTTACGGTCGTGGCTCTGTAACAGTATAAGGCTTTCCAAAATAAACTCGCACACTCACAAGCAAAAACAATCCGAAGAACATATAAATGGCTGAGGCTGAACTGATGGATGCGCTCATTCCGAACTGCCCCGAAGCATAGGCGATAGCAACGGGCGCGGTGGCTCCACCGAGCCAGCCGATGGAGTTCATGATGCCCGATGCGCTGGACCTCCACTTCGGTTTCACCACATCGTAAAGGGATGCCCAAATGTTGGCGTCATACATCCCTTTGAAAAATCCGAAGCAGACCATCGCAAGGATTAGCACTGGAACATCGAGGGTCCAACCAGTGAGGAATATGAATGGAGCGCCTAGAATAAGGCCCACGGCCTGAATCATCATACGGCCGCCGGGGTAGTGACGCGCAGCGCGATCGGCCAGATAGCCTGCCGTCAACACGCCAAGCACCGAGGCCAGTTGTTGATAAAGCGTGCCGCTTAAGCCTGCGAGAGACAGGCTCATGTGAAATTTGTTGAATAGGAATGAAGGCATCCAAGTGAGAAAAATTGATGCAACGAAATTGGCTCCCATGAAGGTGACAATCAGCACTGGCACCATGCGGCTTTGGAACACTCCGGCGAATAGCTGGCGGAGGCCGCCCTGCCCGATGAGGGTTCCATGGCCTGGCACTAACTCCGGTTCTTCGGATGCTCCGCGGGCTGGTTCTTTCAAGAAGCTCCACAGCACAATGGCCAATGCGATGCCCAGCCATCCGAATAAATAGAAGCTGGAACGCCAACCATAGTGTTCGCCCATGTAGCCTGAAACTGCACCTCCGGCGATGGTACCGGCGTAGACGCTGGATTGATGGAAGGCCAGTGCACGGGAGCGTGTATCCTTGCCGTGGTAATCGGAAACCAGCGCCAGTGCGGCGGGAAAATAGAACGATTCGCCAAATCCTTCCAAAGCGCGCACGATGACGAGATGCCAATAATTCTGGGCGAAGGCGGTGCACAGAGTGATGGCGCTCCAGAAAAGCAGGCCCCCCAGGATCAGGTTCTTGCGTGGATATTTATCACCGGTCCAACCGGCGAAGGGGCCAGCGAACGCGTAGACATACATGAAAGCGGAACCGACGAAGCCCAGTTGAATGTCGCTGAGTCCCATTTCTTTTTTGAGGAGCGGGAAGACAGAGAAGATGGCTTGCCGATCTGCATAGTTGAAGAAGCAGACAAACCAAAGCATGCCGACGACAGCCCATTTATAGTTGGATTTCATGAGAGGATTATGGAGAAGCTACTAGGCTATCATCATCCTCATAAAGACATTTTCTGAACGAGTGCCTGGAAGCGTGTATTACCCCTCAACACATCGTACAGCGGTAGGCGACCAATGAAAATTGTCAGGCTGTCGCGCTGTTTGTAAGATTCTTCCAGCGAACTTACGGCTTTCTCGATATCGCCGTGAACCGAATAGAGCTTCGACATTAAAATGGGACTTACTCGACGCCCCGCGCGGATTTGCTCTTCGAATCGCCCGATCCTATTGCGTAGGTAACCGTCCATTCCGCCTTTCTCAAAAGTGGCGCGCGCTGCGGCTATGGCTTCCGGTTCGCTTCCAGTAGTTTTCATCAACTTCAAGTGCCATTCCACGGCCTCTTTATCTTTTTTGAGAAGCGTCAAATAGAAAAAAAGATCCTGCATTGGGGAGCCGAGGGCGGGCTCAAGTTCGTGAGCTTTCTTCAACTCCTCCACGGCCTCTTCCAATCGCTTCGCGCAACCATACTGAAACGCCAAACCCACGTGACGCCAAGCCGAAGCAGGTTCGATTTCTAGGGCACGATGCAACGATGCAATTCCTTCCGCTTGTTTTTTCTGAATTGCGTTTAGGACGCCGTAAGCGTGATGAGAATCCACGTTGTTTGGGTTGAGTTCTAAGGCCTTCTGAAAGTGGTGCCGCGCCTTTTGCCAGTCCCAATCCAGGAAGAGCCGGATGGCTCCCATGGAATGGTGGGCGTCGGAAAGTTGATCATCCAACCGCAGCGCTGTTTCTGCGGCAGCAATCGATTTTGGATATGCTTCCGCTGTGGGAATACCGAAAAAATAAGCGAGCAAGCTCCACGCATTTGCATTTGCAGCATGGGCCGCAGCATAGCCGGGGTCAATAATAACAGCCTGTTCAAAGTACTCAATTGCTTTTCGCTGACCCGCACTGTTCCAGCGATTCCGGTGAAACTTGCCAAGAAGATACAGCCTGAATGCTTCTGGTTTCGGTTGATATCGAGGCATTGCTGACGGAGTGCCAAACAGCGAACGAAGAAATCGCGTTGCCAGTTCATCTTCCAAAGTGAAAAGATCCGCTCGTTTCAGGTCGAACGTTTCTGCCCACAAATGCTGGCCGTCTTGAACTCTTACCAACTGCGCATTCACACGAATTTTGTCGGCCTGAGTTTGAACACTAGCGTCAAGAACGGCGTCAACATCCAGTTTTTTGCCTGCGGCAACCGGATCAGGTGGCACCTGCTCAAACTGCCGAATGGCGCTTGTAGGGCGGACAATGCATTTGTTCAAACCGCCGAACCGGGTAATGACGGCATCGGTCAATCCCAATCCCAGTTGTTCGTCGCCAGGATTGGGCGCCAGCATACGGAAGGGCAGTACCGCTAAGGACCGAAATGGAATCGCCTTGACCGGTTGGCGGACTCGAAACCACCAGACTCCAGCCCCACTGGCCAATGCAACTGCTGTCGCGCTGGCGGCTAAGACTCCTCTTCTGGAAACCGCATTTGAATCCATCGGTGGCCGTAAGCTGGCCAGTTCGATTGTCGGCTCCGGCAAGATTTCCCGCACAGGTGCCACGAAACGGTACCCTCGACGAGGAACCGTTTCAATGAATCCTTCTTCACCCAGCGTTTTCCGCAGCAGGCTGATCTGCACCGCAAGATTGCCCTCTTCAACGAAGCTGTCAGGCCACACGGCAGAAAGAAGCGCTTCCTTTTCCAGCAGCTTCCCACGGTGCTCAACAAGGATCGCCAGGGTTTCAAACGCTTTGGGAGTAAGGGGAACCAGCAACCCATCGCGCCAGAGTGTACGTTCCGATGCATCCAACCGGAAGGCTCCGAATTCGTATAAACTCCTGTGATTCAAAAGCATAGAACGCCTTAATAACTATTTAATAAATATCCTAGCGCCTTTTCAAGACTACTATGGGCCTTCCGGGGCATGCTTGCTCTCGCAGGATAACTAATCCTGAAGAAAAGGTAATTCAATGAAGATCGCACCAATCATCAAAACCCATTTGCTTAATTTTTTGCTGACAGCGGCATTCGCCACGGCGGGCCCTATCGGCTATGTCATCAACTTTTCCGGCCAGTTCGGAACAATGGATCTCGGCACCGGCGCCTTTACACCAATTGGCTCGGGCACCCCAAATACTCCTGACGGAATTGCCGGGGCACCGGGTGGTCCAACTTATACCGTGGACGGCACCAATGGCCACCTGCTTCGAATTTCTTCAAACGGGACAATAACCGATGTTGGAAATACAGGGACCGGATCAAACAACGGGCCGTTCGGCGTAAGCATAATTGGCGGACTAACCAATGGCTCGCTGTTTGCCCTGGACTTTGCAAATCGGCTATTTTCAATCGATACAAGCAATGGCACTCTTGGGCTGCTTGGAACGCTTGCCCTTCCCACACAGGAAGATGCCTATATTGGCAACATGACAACCAGCCTCAACGGAAATGGCAACCTGCTGTTTTACACGCTTGAAATCTCTGATGGGCCAAATCAAATTGGCCCCACGCTGTTCCGCATTAACCCGGTGACTTTGGCTGTTTCCAGTGTCCCCCTTACAGCGCCCAGCCGCATTATTGGGTCCGGCTTCGTCAATGGTGTGATGTATGCATTCACTGAGTTCGGCGAAATTCTGACGGTTGACCCAATGACCGGTTCCACAACCGTTGCGGCATTTTACGATTCCGGTTCGACGGCGGCAAATCCCGGACCACCGCTAACCGGAGTCTTTGGTGTTGTCGCGACGCCTGAACCTGCATCCGCAAGTCTGGTTGTTGGCGGGTTGCTTCTGTTACTTGTAGGGAGCCGCCGCAAATCGTAAGTGGTCATCTTAAGTGGTAGAGGAGCGCACCTCAGTCATTCTTGCCGAAAAACAAAAGGTTGACTGATTCCAGCGAATTGACGTAACGAGCTAACATGCTCGCGACCGTTCAAGCGCCCTAATTGTGGTGGTTCGGGTGCGCGCCACCACTTTGGGCGTTCTTAACTTTGTTTCAGGCCAACCTAAGATCGTGGAAATAGTGGTCCGTTCATCATAGCCTTGGGACGGAGTTGCAGCTTACCATCCTTGACGAAGGCTTCACCACGTTCAGCGAAATGAACCACCAATCGCTCGCGCCAACGCTGAAGCTCAACTGCGTTTGTCGAGCTCAAGTCTTGTAACTCATGAGGGTCCTTCTCCAGATTGAATAGCTGTTCTGCACCATCCATCGCGTGGAAAATGTACTTCCAATGTCCATCGGTCAAAGCGTTCCAATGATTAGCAGGGCTGTAGCAGACGTCGTGTTCCAGGTCGATAAACTCTCGCCAACCCGCACCGCCGTCGCGCACCAGGCCCAGTAAACTTCTACCGTCGATCGGTTGCGATGGCTTGGTTCCGGCTGCTTCTAAAAACGTCGGCAGCACGTCGCGTAGTTCCACCGGCTGACTCATTGTGATGCCACGCTGAGCATTGAGTAAGCTACTGGGCCAGCGCATCATCATAGGAATGCGGGCTGAGGATTCATATGCGTATGACTTGCGCCATAGATTGTGATCGCCGGTCATATCGCCATGATCAGAGGTGAACAGAATCAGGGTGTCGTCCAGCCATCCGCGCCGTTCCAGGGATTGGAAGATGCGGCCGATTTGCTCATCCACTTGACTAATGCATCCGTAATAACCTTGGCGCGAGCGGCGAATCTCCGCAGCACTCAGCTTGCCGTGCCAAATGTCAGTACGGTCGCTATTACGCGGTGCATACTTTTCCGCCCACTTCCCGACTTTGGCCTCTGGCAGTTTGGCGTTTTCATACATCTTCATGAAACGCTCCGGCGGATCGTAAGGGCTGTGCGGACGAACAAAAGAGACTTTTAAGAAGAACGGTTGTTCGCCGCCCCATGTGTCCAGGAAATTTACAGCAGTGTCGCCGGTCCAGGTGGTGGCGTGAAGGCGTTCAGGAAGTGCGAATGGCTTGGCAGGATAGTCGTTCCACCACAAGCCGGTTGCGTGCGGGTCAAGCGAGGGGGCTTGGGAATAAAACCACGATTCATAATCCGACCGTTCCACGGGCCCTTTCTTTTCGGCAGCGGCAAGCGCCAGTGGACCATTCCCGCAAGGACAATGTTCGTCCAAAATCATGCGGTGATATCCATGGCCATTGCGCATAGGGGCGAAATGCTGCTTCCCTACTGTGATGGTGTAATAACCAGCCTCACGGAGGGCGCGAGGCTTTTCCAGCGGATAACTTTTGGCCATTGCGGTCATCCCCAGCATTCCGTGATGCCAAGGGGAAAGGCCGGTGAGCAGAGCAGTGCGTGCCGGTGTGCAAGTTGGAGTGGATGAGTATGCGCGCCTGAACAGCACGCCTTCACGAGCGATGCGATCCATGTTGGGAGTTCGAATGACTCCGTTGCCGTCGGCCCCAACGCAATCGCCACGCTGCTGATCGGTCATCAGGAATAGGATGTTGGGGCGGCGCTGTGGCTTAGGGGTTTGTGCGAACGCAGCCGGTGCAAAGGCGGCAATAGAAGTTGCTGAAATAAGGTCCCTGCGCTTCATGATAATTTCGAGGTTATCGTGTTCCAGCTCGGCATTGCAAAGTGTGTTGACTCAAGCACTCGGTCATCTGGGGCGTATTCTGGCCTGGCGAACAACAGTCGCAACGCTGACCGGGCATTTTGCTATCCAATTCGCGGCGGAAAAGGACAGCCCTGTCTTGTTATTCAGATCCAAATCGGGTCTCAACCTTGAGGCTTGCACTCAGTATTTTCAGTGTCTATTGCTTACTGTCCTTAGCGTCTTTTGCCTCCGCGCAGGTGTACCGGGCCACCCTTCTTGGAACTGTAACGGATCCATCAAACGCACCCATTCCCGGTGCAATTGTAAGACCCGTTAAGGCTGACACCAATGTTCCGCGTGAGACGTCACCAACATCGGAGGTTTCTATACCTTGATTGGTCTTGATCCTGCTGAATACATGCATTGTCCTTCAAACAGCCGCTGCCCTTATTCCAGTGGTCAGGCCGTTAGTTATCGACTTGACTGGAGAGCTCTGCGTTTTTGAGGCTGTTGATTACTTTGTCGACTCTTGCAGCGTGCGCCTATTTCTTAAACTAAAGAAGTGGAAATCCATTTCTTAGAAAGGCATACTTTTCGCCCTTTTTCCAAATGTTTCTAACAGACATTTGTTACCTCGCGGACATCTATTTGACCCGCTAAGCGCCGGAGGAGATTTCCGCATTTATCACCGCCGGTTACGTCCGGGTATCCATGGACCGGCCGGGCCGGCGGCGGCCTCTCTCTCAAAGCGCAGATATCAAGGCGTGAGACTGGCCAGATAAGCCGCAAGAGCCAGCATATCCGCGTTCGTCATGATATCCACTACTTTGTCCATTTCCGAGCTTTGGCCGCCTCGGCGTGCGCCAGACTTGAAGTCGTAAAGCTGACGAACAATTGAGGTCGGAGACCGGCCTGCAATACCCGGAATGTCATCTTTGCCCTTATATCCAAGTCCGTGACAGCTTGCGCATTCGAGAGACCTGCGGAAGCCCCAGTTTTCGGCTAG
>JAYUSZ010000380.1:0-3121 GCA_043755435.1 Bryobacterales bacterium
TAGCGCCAGTACGGATCTGTGCGGGGGGTGTGGGGTAACTTGCATCCCTACCGCGACGTTGCATTCTTCCATAAGTAGAACATCTTCACCGGAATTGTAACCCCGTCCCGGATTTTGCAGGCCACCCACATCCTAGTCCCAAGCCGTGACTGGCACATAGCAACATCCCCGAAATTCCCTATCCCCTGGCTCCCCGCATACTCACAGAGCCAGGGAAATTCGAAACGCAATCAATCAGCTATGCCCGCACGCGAGTCGCCTTGAACGAACCCGTTCCACTAAACTGCACAGCCCCGCTATTGCTCAAGATCTGAAAAGTAAACTTCCCAGTCGCCGAATCCGTTCCGGTAAGTGTCATCGTATTCTTGATAACGTATAGACCACCAGCCGACCCATCCGGATTAATATTGTTCTGTAGCATCGTGAACCGGAATTCTCCGTCGTAACCGCGGGCGGTCCAAACGCCCCGTACAGCTCCCGATAGATGATCGCCTGCGGGGCCTTCCAGCGTTCCATCCTGATGTATGGTTAAGATCGTGATGCACTGGCAAGGTGGCAGCCCGTCAATTGTGACGTTGAAGTACCAAAGTCCGGGAATGCTATTGTTATTAAATACCGCAGGCTGAGTGTTTGTCTGAGCTCTGAGATACGTTGGCGCAACCAAGATAATGGCGGCCAAAAAGGTGCTTCTGATGAAGTTCATGTTGAGTCTCCTTAGAAATTCTTCCGGGCTTTTTCGATTACGGTTCGGTAGAAATCCGCTCGCTGCCCCTCGAAGCCAGAATGAGGCCAACTCTTTGCAAAATAAAGTGAGTAGAGGCTAACTCACAGTGAGTTCACCCTCTCCAGAATCGATTCGGAAGGCTTTGGAGGCAATTTCAGTCTCCGGTGGGTTCAAAAATGCCGATCGCATGTCCAGGTTCCTGCGCTTCGTTGTGGAAAAGTCCTTGGCCGGAGAGGTGGACTCCATCAAGGAGTACACTCTGGGGACAGAGGTTTTCGATCGCCCCGCCGCGTTCGATCCCAGAACTGATACGATTGTCCGCGTGGAAGCCAGACGGCTGCGTAAGAAATTGCAGGAATATTATGAAGGACCAGGGAACTCAGATCCCGTAAGAATCGACATTCCCACTCCTGGATACTCCCCTAGCTTCCACGAAAATCTGCCTCCGTTAGGAATGGAACTAATCCCCAGCTCATCTGCACAGCCATCCCGATGGCTGCTGATCGCGTTGGTTGGAATCGTTTTGGCTACTGCGGCCGCTGTGGCCGCTTGGTGGTCTTTGAGCAACTCCAAGTCATCAGACCTCCGCTCCGTTGCAGTTCTCCCTTTCGCAAATATGAGTGGAGACCCTGCGCAAGAATACTTTTCTGACGGCTTCACGGAAGAATTGATCGACCGCCTTTCCAGTATTCCCGATTTGCGGGTAGCGGCGCGAACTTCGTCCTTCGAATTCAAAAACAAGCCTCAGGATATTCGTGAAATCAGCCGGCGATTGAATGTAGATGCAGTAGTAGAAGGTAGCGTACGTCGCGCAGGTGCCACCGTACGGATCACCGCACAATTGATCCGGGCCTCGGATGGATATCACATATGGTCAAAATCGTGGGACCGTCAAGGTCAGGATGTGCTGGCAATGGAAACCGACGTGGCTTCAGCTGTCGCGGAATCTTTCCGGCAAACATTAAGAGCCTCCAAATCCGCCATCACCAGTTTGGAGGCGCATGACCTTTACCTACTGGGACGCTACCATTGGAACACGCTCGAGCCTGGTGAATTGTTTAAGGCCATCAATTATTTTGAACGGGCAATTACCATCGCACCGGATTATGCGCTTGCTTACAGTGGGTTATCTGAAGCATATAGTTACTTGATTGACCTGGACGTTGCACCAGTTGCTGAGATGACGGGCAAAGCCCGGACCGCAGCGGAAAAAGCAATCTCTCTGGATGAAAGTCTGGCCGAAGCCCACACTTCACTTGGCCTAGCGTTAATGGATGGGGAGTGGGACATGGTCGCAGCCGAACGGGAGTTCCGGCGGGCGGTTCAGTTGAAGCCACAGTTTGCTTACGGAGTCCATTGGTTGGGGCATTTCCTGGAAAACAAGGGCATGGTGGATGAGGGCTACCTTCAAATGCGGCAAGCTGCTGCGATCGACCCTTTATCCAGAATGTATCAATTGGACCTCGCTATGTGCTTTTATAAACAAAAGCAGATCGATCAAGGGCTGGCCCAGGTTCAGAAGGCTCGGGAACTGGATGCTAAATTTCCATTCTTCGACATGGCCGATGCCATTGGCTATGCTGCAAAAAAGGATTGGCCTCGTGCCCTGGAATCTTCACGGAAAGCGCGCAATCTACTGGGTCCCTTGCCATTTGTTATAGCAATGCAGGCCATCGCCGAAGGTGGCTCAGGGAATCGGAAAGGTGCCAGCAGCCGGGTTAACGAACTAACAGCACAATCGAAAACGGGATATGTTCCAGCGTTCGCACTCGCACTCTCCAGTTACGCCGCAGGCGACAAGGCTCTGGGTTATAGCTGGCTACGCCGCGCTTTTGTGGAACGCAACTGTGCACTGCTTTGGTTGGGTTCAAGTCCTATGTTCGATGTCGTGCGCCAGGATGCTACCGGCGCGGAGTTACTGAAGCATGTTGGCGATCGCGGCTATGTTCCCTCGAAATAGCACCGTCATGCCAAAATAGTTGCCGTAGTACAGAAACTTGAACTACGGCTTAGTCACCGCAAGATAGTACGCGGCATTTTACGTACCAACTTGCCAGCGAGGTCCGAGGTCCGAAGGAAATGATCTTGCCGTTTTACTCTTACTGCCAATTTCGCCAATTCGTTCAGTTGCCTGTTCCAATAGCCAAAAAAGGAGCTACGAAAAACATCAGTCCCAAACCATTGAAATATTTCTATTCCCTCTAACTCTCCACCCCTCAACAACTTTCGCTCCCTCCACCTTCTGCATCCTCTTGGTTATTAAAAACCCCCTGGTACCTTTCAACCAGAAGCACATGCCAGGAAATCATCATCAACCGCGAAAGCTCTCCCCTTTCGATAACCTGATCCTCGCTTGCGATAAAGCCACTTTTTTCTTAACCCCAAATCGCCAGTCCT
>JAYUSZ010000381.1:0-7794 GCA_043755435.1 Bryobacterales bacterium
TTGCCGGGGCTTGGCTATCTCCGCCTTTTCGAGGATGAATTCAACCAGGCGCACATTCGAATGCGTCGTCAGGAACTATTGAACGACCTTACCGACAACACGGCATTTGCGTTTCTTGGTGTGACGCTGGGCTGTGCGCGTTGCCATGATCATAAGTTCGATCCACTGCTGCACAAAGACTATTACCGCCTTCAGGCTTTTTTCGCCAACTTGCGAATTGAAGATGAAGCGCCTCTAGTCTCTGCAAAAGAAGTGGCTGAGCACAATGCACAGATGGAAAAGTACCGGCAGGCAGCTAAACCGGTGCTGGACAAGATCGAAAGTTTGATGGCTGATCCGCGTGCCAAATATCGGAAGGAATACACTGAGCGCTTTCCTGAAGAAGTGCAGTCTGTGATCCTTATGCCCGCCCAGAAGCGGTCGGCAATGGATTGGCAAATCTACCATAAGGCAATTACTCAAGTGGAAGTTCCTGATAGTGAGGTGCTGTCAAAAAGAGGCGACGCAGCCACTAGGGCTAAGCACAAGGCGCTTCTAGCGGAACTGGAGCAGTACCGTCCTTTGCTACCGAAACCGCTGCCGGTTGCACAGGTGATGCGAGATCAAGCGATGGAAGCTCCGGCAACACATGTCTTAAAGGGCGGTTCAATTGATGCGCAGTTGGAAGAAACGGCCCCTGGCTTCCTGAGCATTCTGGATCCGAAACCGGCAGCAATCAAGCCGATTCCCGAATTGCAGTCCAGCGGACGTCGCACAGCATTAGCCAATTGGTTGGCGGATGCCCGGAACCCACTTACGACGCGAGTCATCGTCAATCGTGTTTGGCACTATCATTTCGGTCGCGGCATTGCGGGTTCGCCGAACGATTTCGGATTAATGGGCGAGCGGCCTACGAATCGCGAACTGCTGGATTGGTTGACGGGCACCTTCACCGGAGTCGATGGTTGGAGCTTAAAGAAGTTGCACAAGCGGATTCTGCTGAGCGCCACCTACATGCAATCTTCTGATTTTCGAGCGGATGCTGCTGAGTTAGATTCCGACAACAAGCTGCTGTGGCGATATCCACGCCGACGGTTGGAAGGCGAAGCGATTCGGGATTCGATGCTTTCGGTATCCGGGCTGCTGGATCCGAAGATGGGCGGGCCTGGAGTATTTCCTCATGTTCCTACAGGAACGGAGATTCAAGAGGGACGGCATTGGCGCAAATCGAAAGGCGCCGAAGACGAGTACCGGGCAAGCGTCTATATCTTCGCTCGCCGACTTGTGCGTTATCCAATGCTACAGAGTTTTGATGCGCCGCTGGCCATTGAAAGTTGTGGACGAAGGCAAGAGACGGTTACGCCCGATCAGGCGCTTGAATTAATGAATGGCTCTGCAACGTCTGGATTTGCAAAGGCACTGGCGCAGCGTGTCGCCAACGATGCGGGGCAAAGTTCTGAAGGCTTGGTTGAGCGAGCCTTCCGGTTGACGCTTGGGCGAACACCCTCGACTGCAGAGTTAGCACGAGGAAGTGATTTTCTTGCCAAGCAATCCAAATTAACCAACAGCGCGTCTGGCGCTCTGGATGATTTATGTCTTTCCCTGCTCAGCTCCAGTGAGTTCTTGTACATCGACTAGGGGATCTTCAATGAATGAATTTGCGAATCATTTAACTCGTCGCGCTCTTATGAGAGGCGCTGGTAGCGGGCTTGGAGCAATGGCCCTTTCCGCCATGCTTGCAGAGCAGTCGGCGACGGCTGCAACACTTCACGACCCTACGGTTCCTCGTAAGCCCCACCATGCGCAGAAGGCCAAGAACGTCATCTTTCTTTTCATGGAAGGTGGGCCCAGCCATATCGACCTCTTCGACCCAAAACCAAAGCTGAACGAAATGCATGGCCAGCCCCTGCCAGCGAGTTTCGGCAAGCCGATCACCGCGATGGGTACGGCAGGCAACACGCTAATGGGCAGCCCACGTAAATGGGCGCGCCATGGCAAGAGCGGGCTTTGGGTGAGCGAGCTTTACCCTAACGTTGCCAAGCACGCAGACAAGTTGGCCGTGCTGCGATCGTGCCAATGCGATGGGTTGAATCATGCGGGCGGTGTGAGCCAGATGAACACCGGGGACATTCTTTCAGGACGTCCTAGCCTTGGTGCGTGGGTTACCTACGGCCTTGGCACTGCCAACAAGAATCTGCCCACTTTCGTCAGCATGATTGACGAAAAAGAGCCGTTTGGCAATGCCAAGAATTGGGGCTCGGGCTTCCTGCCGGCAGTTTATCAGGGGACGCTTTTCCGGCAAGGAAACACACCGATCCTGAATACCAAACTACTTGGTGATCAGACTGACGAACGGCAACGCGGCAGGCTGGCTTTTCTTGAGGCGCAGAATCGGGAATATTCTGTGGGCCGCGAGGACGATACCAGCTTAGAGGCTCGCATCCGTAGCTTTGAACTTGCCTATGCGCTGCAGAAATCAGGTCCTGAAGTTATCGACTTGTCGAAGGAAACGGAAGAGACAAAAACACTCTACGGTTTGGATAAACCAGAGACTGAGGTTTTTGGCCGCAACTGTCTATTAGCGCGCAGGCTTGTGGAGCGCGGTGTTCGATTTGTGGAACTATACTGCGGTTCGGGTAGCGGTTGGGACGCTCACAGTGACCTTGAAGGGAATCATAAGAAGTGGTGCAAAGCATCGGATCAGCCAGTTGCAGGGTTGTTAGAAGATCTGCAGCGCCGTGGGATGTTGGACGATACCCTTGTTGTTTGGGGTGGCGAATTCGGGCGCACTCCATTCAATGAAAAAGGCAATGGGCGCGATCACAACCCTTGGGGCTTCACCATGTGGTTTGCCGGTGGCGGCGTGCGTGGTGGCCAGACAATTGGCGCAACTGACGAACTGGGTTTGCGGGCTGTTGAACGCCACACGCATGTTCACGACATTCATGCCTCGATTCTTTGGCTGCTTGGACTAAACCACCTTCAACTCACCTATCAACACAACGGACGCGCCGAACGGCCGACGATTGTTGCAGGGGAACACATGGTGAAGGAGTTGTGGCAAGGCTGATGCCAACGATTCGCGATGTTGCCCTGTTGGCCAAAGTCAGTGTCGCCACCGTTTCCCGTGTGTTGAACGAAAGCGGTTACGCGGATAGTGAAACGCGAGTACGCGTGCTGAAAGCAGCCGCGGACCTGGAATACAAGCGGAATGTGAACTGGAGCCGTTTAAAGAGCCAAAGCTCCCAAACCATTCTTTTTCTGCTTGGCAATCGCCAGGGTTTCAATTCGTTCCACATGCGGTTATTGGTGGCTTGCGAGAGAACTCTGCGCAGCCGTGGCTACGATCTAATCTTCGCCAGGCATGAGTACTCTAGTCGACTGCAGGCGTCGGAACTTCCATTGCCGCGGATGTTGGAACAAACGGGCGCTGTGGATGGAGTGATCCTGGCCGGGATTCATTTTCCCAACATGTTGCATGTGCTTCAGAGGCGGCGGATGCCGTATACAATGCTGGGCAACAACTTCGAAGGGCCTGCATCGATGCTGGCTCATAACTGTATTTTCTATGATGACCGTGGCGGTATTGAAGAAGCCACTTCCTATTTGCTTCGGCTGGGGCATCGTCGCATCGCGTTCCTTGGCAATACATCTTTACCGTGGTTTCAACGCCGGTACCAGGGTTATTTGCATGTCATGGAAGAACGAGGTCTGGATCCCCTGAGCGTTACCGACAATTGGCAACTTGCAAATACGGACTATGGGCAACTTGCCACTACACAGCTATTGAAGGAAAGCCGGCCACCAACTGCAATGGTGGCTGGGAACGACGAATTATCGGCTGGCGCATGGAAAGAACTCACAAAGCGTAAGATCGCGATTCCAAAAGAAATGAGTCTTATCGGGCTTGGCGACCGCGCCGAGTTTTCAATTCTAGAACCGGCAATGAGTTCCATTTCCGTGTTCGACGATCAATTGGGAGAGCGTTTGACAACCATGCTCCTGAGCCGTATTCAAGACGAAAAACACGCACCCGCATCTGAAACCTATCCCTGCAAGTTGATTGAAAGAGCCTCGTGCGCACCACTTGCAGAAATCCGAATGTTGGAACAAGTAAAAAGGAAATAGCATGTTATATCGATTGACCCTCTGTCTGTGTCTCTCGGCTTTGGCCGGAGCGCAGGATTTTCGCGCCATTGTGACGGGACGCGTTTCTGACGGAAGTGGCGCTGCAGTGCCAGGCGCCCGTGTGACGGCAACCAATATCGAATCGGGAGGGACCTCTTTAGGCGTCACCAACGAAAGCGGCAGCTATACGATCACTGCTTTGCCGCCGGGCCGATACACGCTGAGCGCTGAGCACACTGGCTTCAAGAAATTTGTTCGAGACGGCCTGACTCTACAGGTTCAGGGGCGGCCACAACTGGACATCATGCTGGAGACAGGCGATGTTCAATCAACGATCAACGTAACCAGTGAAGCTCCGTTGCTTGAAACCAGTTCGGCAAGCCGAGGTGGAGTAATCACCGGGCGGACGCTGGTGGATCTTCCCTTAAACGGACGCAATGCTTTCGGGCTTGCCGCCTTGGAACCCGGTGTTAATTTTACCGCGCGTGGAACGGCCAACACGTTTTTCAGGACCACCGGAAACGGGGGCATCTCGAGCGCGACATTTGGCGGCGGTGGGTTTCGCAGCAATGAATCTTTATTGGATGGCGTGCCTAATACTGGGACGGACGGGGTGGTGCAGTATGTTCCCAGCGTGGATGCAGCCAGTGAATTCAAAGTACAGACCAACGTTTTCGATGCCGAATATGGGCGCTTTACCGGTGGGGTGTTGAACGCGGCAATCAGGAGTGGAACGAATTCGTTTCACGGGACGCTGTTTAACTTCACGCGTAACTCCTATTGGAACGCGCGCGATCCTTTCGCGACCAGTATTCCTCAGTTCGGCTACAACCTTTTTGGCGGTAGCGGTGGAGCGCCTATCATCATTCCCAAGCTCTACAACGGTAAGAACCGCACCTTCTGGTTCTTCAATTACGAAGGTTCGCGCGAAGGCGTGCCCAGGGCGAACGTGAATAACGTACCCAATGCATTGGAACGGGCAGGCGACTTCAGCGCTTCCCGTGTGCGGAGCGGTGCGGCGATCCTGTCTGTCAACATTTACGATCCGTCTACGACACGACTCCAAGGCGCGACCTTTGTCCGCGATCCCTATCCGGGCAACCGGATTCCCACGTCTTCTATCGATCCGGTTGCGAAACAGGTGGTTGGGCAGTTTCCATTACCAAATGCACCTGGCGACGCAGTAACTGGGGCGGCCAATCACCTGCTTTCCTTCAAAGATCCAGTATTTGACAACGGCTACGTGTGGAAGATTGATCACCGCTTCAGCGATCGTCACTCGGTGTTCTTCCGCTACTCCTGGCGTCAGTTTGGTGTCGATAGGCAGGGTGCGTTCAAGAGTGCAATTACTGGCGACATCGACCGGCGCGACGCTCCTGGTTTTGCATTCGACGACACCTTCACACTGAATCCAACCACCGTGTTCAACTTCCGATATGGCTTGGCGCGATTCAAGACTTTTTCGCAGTCTGACAATTTCGGTACAAACATGGCGTCCTTAGGCTTCTTGCCCACTTTCATCTCGCAATTGCCGTTCCAGGCCATCCCTTCAATTTCAATCAGCGGCCTGACGCAGCTAAGCGGTGCCAACAAATTTAGCCGTGGCGCGGAAGATTCCCATACCGGTCGTGTAAGCGTGACTAAAATCATCAGCCGCCATACGCTAAAAACCGGAGTGGAGTTCCGATTGCTAAATTCCAATGTAGCCAGCTTAGGTGCAAATGCCACAGGAGCTTTTAACTTCGACCAAGGCTTCACTCGTGGTCCCAATCCACAAGTGGCGGGTGTGAATCTGGGTCACGGATTAGCGTCATTCTTACTCGGTCTGCCCAGCGGTGGCAGTGTCGCAAACAATGCGGCAACCGCGGACCAGACGACTTACAAGGGATTCTTCTTCCACGATGATTGGCGTGTGTCGAATCGGCTTACTTTGAATCTTGGATTGCGCTACGAATGGGAAGGCGCTTATACGGAACGGTACAACAGGTTGAATCGTGGTTACGACTTCACAACAGCGAGTCCGATTGCCGCAGCAGCAAAGGCCAACTATGCAGCGGCGCCGATTGCCGAAGTTCCGGCGTCCTCATTTAACGCAGTCGGCGGTTTGTTATTTGCAGGTGTCAGCAGTGTGCCGCGGGCGATATCCAATATCGATCGCAACAACATTGCCCCACGAATCGGTGCAGCATTCCAATTAAACCCAAAAACTGTGCTGCGCGGCGGATACGGAATCTTCTATGGCGCCGGCACACAAACGGGCGAGACTCGCAACGGGTTCAGTGTCACAACCACTTATGTGTCTTCCAACGACGGCGGCAACACACCTGCCAATAATTGGAGGAATCCATTCCCCACGGGTTTGGTGCCAGTGACGGGAGCATCGCAAGGACTGTTGACACTGATTGGACAGGGCATCGCGTATACGAGTCCCTCTCGGCAGCAACCGATGTCTCATCAATATTCCTTCGGTTTCCAACGCCAATTGCCTTGGTCTATGCTGTTTGACGTAAGTTATGTAGGCAACCAGATCCGCAATTTACCAGTCAACAGAAATCTGAACGGCATTCCCGAGCAGTTTCGCGCCGCGGCGGAGACAACCTTCCTGGCCACCGGCCGAAACACGTTGAGTGACGCTGTAACCAATCCCTTCTTTGGTTTGATTTCCGCTGGAGCGCTAGCAGCAAGAACCGTCACTCGCGGTCAACTGCTGCGGCCGTATCCGCAGTTTACGTCGATACAGACGCAAAGCGAACCAATCGGCGAAAGCCGCTATGATGCATTGCAGATGAAAGTTACACGGCGTTTTGCTAACAGCTTCAGCTTGACCGGTTCCTATGCCTTCACCAAGCAACTGGATCGCACACGGTTTCTTAACGATCAGGATTTAAGGCCAGTGAAGGAGATCACGGAGTTCGATATGCCGCATCGTTTGGTGATGTCATCAGCGTATGAATTGCCATTCGGTCCCGGCCGGACGTTCTTTAGATCGGCCAAGGGATTCACCGCGCGCCTGATTGAAGGCATGCAGGTGAACGGGATTTTCCAGGCACAGAGCGGTGTTCCGATCGAAATCACTGGTGGTGAGAGTCTGGGGCGTAGTGCGAAGTTGCCCTCTGGAGAACAAACGGTTGCGCGGTGGTTTGACACAACCGCGTTTCGTCAGCGGCAAGGCATAGAACTGGTGCGCACTGCTCGCTTATCGGATGTTCGCAGTGCGGGCCGCAACAACGTGGACTTGTCGTTCTTCAAGACCACCCAAATTGCAGAGAACATCAAGCTGCAGTTCCGGGCCGAGGCATTCAATGCCTTCAACCGTCCCGAGTACTCGTCGCCCAACGGCGCTTTTGGGAACGCAAACTTCGCCCGCGTCACCAGTACCAACACGTTTGCCCGCCAGTTGCAATTTGCATTGAAATTGATCTGGTAAAGGAAGGTTCGCATGAGCCAAACCATGATGGAAGCGCGGCGGATTTCCAGTCCCATAGGGCTTCCGCCGATTCAATCCATAAAGCTTTACCCGGTGCGCACCGGACGCCTCTATGGCGAACCAAGTAGCCACGTGGTGGTGCAGCTTACCGCGAAAGACGGCACAGTGGGTTGGGGGGAAATATCTGACGTATCGCACCTGCCCGCCCTGATGCCTGATGTGATCGATTTGGAAAATTGTCTGCAGGTGTTGCTTGAGAA
>JAYUSZ010000382.1:0-20859 GCA_043755435.1 Bryobacterales bacterium
CCGGCCTTTGAGGAGTTTGCAGCCGGACTAAAAAAGAGAGCGGAGGCAGCATGAAGAAACAGGACAAAGCCGGAACAAGAGAACTTCCCTGGACTTTGAATACACCCAGCGGCGGATCAGAATTCCAGGCATTTCGCGATGAAAAACTGGATCCACCAGCGCTGGTTGTAATCGTCGGAAAGACTGAATTGCGCTACCAGTTGCGATGCATCGAAGACCTGCACGCTATGCTGAAGGCCCACGGGGATTGGTTGCTATTGGGCAGTGCAGATGAGCAAAAACCAGCAGCCGAAGACACCGTAGAAGCCTGGGGACGTTCACCGCAAAATCCAGTAGGCGGATGGTATGGCTTAAAAAAAGGCCTTCGAGGCCGCTTTGGAATGTATGTACCTCCAGTGCTGAAGCAACTGGGCTTGGCCGAAGTTGAGGACAAGCCGCGAGGCAATCGAATGCGGGCAATTTAGATTCCGCGCATTCGTGGGTTGGGCCAACAAGGGCGCGAACTTGCGATGCCGCCACCGACTACAGAGATCGAGGCGAATCGTTGTCAGCGTCCCTAAGAAGCGATAGGATAACAAGGACCATGGCAAACTCAAGACGCACATTCCTCAAGACACTAGCCGCTTCCGGCGTTGCAAGCTCGGCAGCGACTGCGGCAAACCGGCCCAACATCGTTATCATTTTGGCCGATGATTTAGGCTACGGAGATGTGGGAGTCTACAATCCGGAATCGAAGATTCCAACTCCCAATATCGACCGCTTGGCGAGAGAAGGTACGCGGTTCGTCGACGCCCATACGCCTTGCGGTGTTTGCTCACCCACACGATACGGCCTACTAACGGGCCGCTATCCTTGGCGAACGGAGTTGAAGTCTCAAGTCCTTTGGCCCTGGGATAAACCGCTGATCGAGAAGGACCGCCTCACATTACCAAAGATGCTGAAATCCGCTGGCTACAAAACGGCCGCATTTGGCAAATGGCACTTGGGTTGGGACTGGGCAACAACCGACGGGACAAAAGTGAATTCTCAGGTTGCTATCGGCGATCCGCAGCGTGAAATCCGCAACGAGTTTGCCAAGAAAGTTCAATACGATAAACCGATTGGCGAAGGCCCAATAACGCGTGGTTTCGATTACTACTTCGGCGTGGACTTACCCAACTTTCCACCGTATACTTTTTTTGAGAATGACCGCCTATTAACTCCACCTACAGAACAAAAGCCAGAGAAAATGTTTGGCTGGCCCGGCGCTATGGCACCTGGATGGCGGTTGGAAGGCGTGCTGCCAGAGATCACACGGCGTGCCGTGAAATACGTAGAAGAAAACGCCAACAAGGAGCAGCCGTATTTTCTGTACTTCCCACTTACTGCTCCCCATACACCAATTGCCCCAGATACTGAGTTCGCCGGAAAGAGTAAAGCAGGACCCTATGGAGACTTTGTCCATCAAGCGGATTGGACCGTAGGCCAGATAATGGATACCATCCGAAGGTCCAGTTCAGCTAAGAACACAATCGTGATTTTCACCAGCGATAACGGTCCTGAAAATCTAACGTATCCAGTTTTGAAAGAATTCGGCCATGCAAGCCAAGGTCCACTGCGCGGTGCAAAGCGCATGTTATGGGAAGGCGGACACAGAGTGCCTTTTATTGCTTGGGGCCCAGGACGCGTGCCTGCGGGAGCAACGGAAAAGGAGATTATTTGCCTCACAGATATGATGTCGACCGTTGCGTCGATCATCGGCACCAAGCTAGGAGACGATACCTGCGAGGATAGCGTGGATATTGGTGCCGCCTTGTTTGGGAAGAAACGGGCGAAGCCATTGCGCGAAGCAACAGTGCACCACAGTATGAATAATGAATACGGCTTGAGGCAAGGGGATTGGGTTTTCATCGAATCAAAAAAGAGCGCTCACGGTGCAGCTGAGCCAGAATGGTGGCGGGAACGCAACGGGATCCAAAAGCATACGGAGCCCGGAGAGCTATTTCATTTGAAGGAAGATTTGAAGGAAACGAAGAACCTGTATGCGCAGTACCCAGACCGGGTGAAAGAGATGCAGGCTCTTTTGGAGAAATACAAAAAAGACGGGCGCAGCGTTCCGCGCCGCTAGCGTCGCCATAACTTCAAGCGCTTTACCCAGAACCTTGGACGATGGTATTCTCAACAGGATCAAGGTAAAGCGTGCCACAGCCACCACCTAGCACCGGCGCTGTTGGACCAAGCCCGGGGGGGCGGCGGGGACGTGCCACCACAATTTATCTTTCCTCCTTGAATCATCCCCCGGAAAAGCGTGATTCTTTCTTAGCGCAAGCCTGTGACGGCGACGCCACGTTGGTAGCTGAGGTCCTGACTCTTTTGGCCGCAAATCCGGAAAATTCCGACGGTAGTCCAAACATCGTCGGCCCCTTTCGGATGCTGCAAAAACTTGGCGAGGGCGGTATGGGGGAAGTTTGGTTGGTGGAACAAACGCACCCCATTCGTCGTCGTGCAGCGTTGAAGGTTATCAAACCCGGCATGGGTTCAACCGATGTGATTGCACGCTTTGAATCGGAGCGGCAAGCTTTAGCAATGATGGATCATCCCGCTGTTGCCAAAGTTTTTGAAGCCGGAAATACGCAGGAAGGGCGGCCCTATTTCTTAATGGAGTTCGTGCCGGGAGTTCCCATCACGGACCACTGCAATGCAAATCGCCTTTCCGCGCGAGACAAGCTCGAACTCTTCGTTCAAATTTGCGAAGGAGTTCAACACGCCCACGATAATGGAATTATTCATCGCGACTTGAAACCTTCCAACCTGCTGATTGCGATCAAGGACGGCAAGACTTTTCCGAAGATCATTGATTTCGGTTTGGCCAAAGCTGTTTCGGTGCCCTTGACCGATAACGCAATGTTCACGCAGCTTGGGACCATGATCGGCACGCCTGAATACATGAGTCCGGAGCAAGCCGGCGTTACTGCACAAGATGTCGATGTTCGCACAGACGTCTATTCATTGGGTGTAATCCTCTATGAGCTTCTGACGGGGGATCTTCCCTTCAGCTCCACAGAATTGCGCGCAGGCGGCTATGAAGGAATCCGCAAAATTCTGTTAGAGCAGGATCCACTGCCACCGAGTTCAAAGTTGCGATCTGCCGAACAGGCTCGGTTGGCAGGCGCTGGCTCGCCGCAACTGGAAAGGCAAACTCTTTCGAAAACACTCGCGGGAGATTTAGATCGCATTACTTTGAAGGCGATCGACAAAGATCGATCGAGGCGTTATGGTTCACCGGCAGAACTAGCTGCTGACATTCACCGCTATTTGGCAGGCAAGCCCGTGTTGGCGCGGCCCTCCACAATCGTTTATCGGACGGGAAAATTCCTGCACCGCAACAAGACACGTGTTTTGACGGCAACTTTAGGTGCTTCGTTGTTGGCGCTGTTGGCTATAGCTATCGCACCCAGAATTAGCGGAGGCAAAGCGGTAAAGAGTGATGAACATTCCATTGCAGTGCTGCCTTTAGTAGACCTAAGTTTAGAGAAGAATCAGGAAATTTTATCCGATGGCTTATCCGAGGAATTGTCAAGTGCCCTTTCAAGAGCCGGCTGGCGGGTTGCCCCAAGTTCGTCATCATTTAAGTTCAAAGGCAGCAAGGATGATGCGCGAACAATTGGTCAGAAGTTGAATGTATCAGCTGTTGTGGAAGGCAGCGTTCGCCGGCAAGGCAGCCGTGCCCGCATTGCCATTCGAATCATTAAGACTGCCGATTCCCAGCAGCTTTGGTCAAACAGCTTTGACCGGGAAATGGCCGATGTTTTCGCAGTGGAAGAGGAAATTGCCCAGGCCGTCACAAGGGCTTTGGGTGCTCCGGTGGTTGCCGATAGGGGAACTAAACCGGCAAACGCGGAAGCTTACAAAGCGTATTTAGAGGGGCGCTATTTCCTCCAACGGGGCAGCAAAGAGAACTTTGAAAAGGCACTGGCTTCGTTTCAGAAATCAATCGACCTGTCCCCAGGCTATGCCAAAGCATGGGCAGGCTTAGCGGCAACTCGAGTCGGCCAGGCGAATTGGGGTTTCAATGGGACGTATCCCGAAGCGCGAGCCGCCGCTGAGCGGGCACTTCAATTGGATGAGCATCTGGCAGAAGCGCACACCATGATAGGCAGCGTGAAGCTTTACTATGAATGGGATTGGGCGGGTGCTGAGCGTGCTTACAAACGAGGTTTGGAATTGGAGCCCGCCAATGCGGATGCCACGTTTGGAGCAACTTTATTTTCCAGAGCACAAGGCAGGTTGCATGAAGCACTGGCGTTCCATCGAAGGAACATTGAGATTGACCCGCTGAATCCAACCGCTCATCACGATTATGGGTTGACACTCCACTACATGGGTCAACAGCAGGAAGCGATTGTTGCGTTGAAAAAGTCTTTGGAGTTGGATCCTACATTAAACAATTCTCACGCGCTGTTAAGCCGTGTGTATTTGGCGATGGGAAATACAAAGCAGGGATTGGCCGAGGCGGAACTGGAGCAACATCCTGCATTTCGTAATTGTGCGCTTGCAATGGCTTATCATGCATCGGGACGCAAGCAGGAATCGGACGTGAGTTTGGCCAAAGTGGAAGCTGCGTTTTCAAAGGATGCTCCGTATAACATCGCCGGAGTGTATGCGTTTCGCGGGCAGAAGGAAGAAGCGTTTCAGTGGTTGGAGCGCGCGGTCACTTCTCGTGATCCAGGGTTGGGTCCAGAGATTAAGACCGACACATTGTTTGAAAGTCTGCGGAAGGATGCAAGATTCAGAGCGATTTTGAGGAAGATGAATTTGCCAGAATAGTAATCGCTAGTGCGTCATTGTATAAACAACAAAGTTCACTCCCAGGCGAATTCCCAACGATGAAAACTTTTCAGGATACTGAGGATTGTCGGCCAATTGCCAGGAATCACCCAGGTCGTTGTTAAATGTCATCATGATCATCACCCGGCCATTCTTGTCTCGTATACCACGCCAACACGGCTCGCCACCATCACCACGATAGGTTACTCCTCTGCTTTGCATGGACCGGAAGTTACCCACCTGATACTTTTCAGTAATGTCGAACACGCTATGAAAAATAGGGTCGCCCGCTGGCAGATCAACAACTTCGTTGTCAGGAAAAATCTTATTAATCCCCACCATGAACCCTTCCCATTCCGTTGTACCGAAGTAACTGTCGCAGAGCATGAAACCTCCGCGTAGCAGATACTCGCGAATCTTGGCAGCCTGCGCATCGGTTAAGTTCCAGTTCGTTGGCATGCCCACGTGAAGGTAAGGCCAGTAGAAAATATCGTCACCATCATCGGGGTTAACGGATTGTTCAACCGAACGTACATCAATCCGCGTCAGGCGACGAATGGCACCAGCAAATGTGCGATCGCCGCGCGGATAATCCACCGTCCAGTTGGTGCCGCCATTCAACCAATTTCCACCACCACGACCACCGCGTCCACCTCCACCGCCTCCCGATGGATACATCAATCGGCCCAATACAAGCTCACTTTTGTTTTGATAATCCGATGGAAGAATAGAGGAACTTGCAGCGCCTTCCATGGGGATAAATTCGCGAAATGGTTTCTGGCCGAAGGCTAAGCCAAGAAACGCACATACGCACAATCCAATCGATAAATGCGGTGCGAACGAGGCTATTTTCGGAATCTGGAAAGGACCCATTTCGATTTCAATTGACCTGAGTATACACCCGAACTGAAGTGCATAAGTGGCGCAAGAAAGGCGAAAGAATGTAAAGATATGTCAAATCCTCAAGTAGAAGGTGGACCGCCTCTTTGTTAGGGAGTATGCTTCCACTATGCCTTTGCGAATGTTGCCCTTTCAAATCTTAGTTCTTTGTGGAGTGTTACTAGCCCAACCCCCAGGTGGCCCTGGTGGGCCCGGTGGGCCCGGTGGACGTGGCGGCCCAGGTGGACGCGGTGGATTCGGCGGACCAGGTGGGCCTGGCGGCCCGGGGCAGCGCACTTTACTGCTAGACAAGTTTGACAAGGACGGTGATGGTTATCTGAATACCGCTGAACGCAAAGCCGCTCGCGAACAAATTGCAAGCCAACCTAGACGCGGCCCCGGAGGTCCCGGTGGGTTTGGACGGGGTGGCAACAATTCGAATCCGGGCAGGCCAGGCCCAAAGTTGAAGCCAACTGATGTGAAGCGCTTTGGCAACGAACCCCTTTACGACCCCCATGTGTTGCGCACTATTTTCCTAGAATTCGAAAACTCCGATTGGGAAAAAGAGCTTGCTGATTTTTACCACACGGATGTGGATGTGCCCGCGAAAATGACGGTTGATGGAAAAACTTATAACGATGTGGGTGTCCATTTCCGCGGTGCTTCGTCCTTCTTTGCCGTGCCAGAAGGCTCAAAGCGTTCCCTGGATATTTCCATGAACTTCGTCCATTCCGATCAGCGCGTGGGCGGGTACCGATCATTGAACTTATTGAACTCCAGTGGCGATCCAACTTTCATGCGCACAGTGATTACGCACCAAGTGGCTCGCGACTACATAGCCGCACCGAAAGCAAATTGGATGCGAGTCGTGATCAATGGTGAAAGTTGGGGTATCTATGTGAACACTCAACAGATCAACTCCGAACTTACGAAAGAGTGGTTTGGTTCCAGCAAAGGCGCACGTTGGAAGGTGGGTGGAAGTCCTCGAGGACGCGGTGGGCTTGCTTATCTAGGTGATGACGCTGCGAAGTACAAATCGATTTATACAATCAAATCGAAGGACAACGAAAAGTCCTGGGCTCATTTGATCAACCTTTGCAAAGTGCTGAACCAGACTCCGCCGGATCAATTGGAGAAAGCCCTGGAGCCTATCTTAGATGTCAATGGCGCCTTGAAGTTCCTTGCTTTGGACAAAACAATGATCAATACCGATGGGTTTTGGACTAGAGCCAGTGATTATTATTTGTATGAAGACGAAAAGGGGAAATTCCACACCATTCCCTGGGACGCCAACGAAGCCTTTCGTGAAATGGAGGGACGTCGTGGTGCCGACTCCGAGGGCGGGGATGGGGTGAATTTGGCTCCGTTTGAAGGCGCGAATGATCCAGAGAAGGCACTGCTTAATAAGTTACTGGCCGTGCCCGCGCTACGTGCGAGATATTTGGGATATATGCGGGACATCACGGAAAAGTGGCTGGATTGGAAAAAGCTTCAGCCCATTTTTGCAGACTACCAATCAGTAATTGCTGAAGGCATAAAAGCGGATACACGCAAGATCCTTAGCACCAACGCGTTTCTCAAATCAATAACAGAAGACGGAGTTGAACCAGGATTCGGACCTTCTGGATCTCCGAAGTTAAGCCTGAAAAGCTTCGCGGAAAAACGCAGCGCCTACTTACTGAGTCTTCCTGAAATCAAGAACGCGACGCGTTAACAGGTAAGCTCAACGATGGTTCGGGTGCCCAAATTGTCAGGCAACTCATAACGGTTCCTCACTTCCATGCGTACTTTGCGTTTGCGAGCTTCAAGCGATGCGGTAGCCATTTCCTGTTCAAAGTCGGGGCCCTTATAGAGCAGAGCCTTGAAAGGGAATTCAACTATAAACTGTTTGGCAATGGCTGATACCATAGAAGTGACTTCTATGGGCCTATTTTTTGACTCTTTCCACATCGGCAACTATCGTGGGCTCCGGGATGTAGAATTTTCTGGCATGTCCGCCACAAATGTGTTGGTTGGCGCGAATAATTCTGGAAAAACAAGTGTTCTGGAAGCCTTAGCAATTTATTGCAATCCCCTTAATGAAAGAACGTGGTTGTCCGTGCTGAGCCGAAGGGAAGAGCGAAGCGGACGAGGTGCGCGATTTGACGACTTACTTTGGCTATTCTCTGGGGCGGAAAAAGTTATTCACCTATATTCCCGAGGTGAACATTCGCTGCGGGAGTTGAGAGCATCTGCCTCTACTTTTACCCATCTTGAAAATGTCGGTTCCCAAACAAATGACGAGGAATACGAGGATAGCGCACAGATTGAAGTAAGCGGAACAGCGATCGAGGTGACAGCTTTTCCGCATGCGGCGCACGATGAGGCGCACGGTATCGAAATTGCTCGCTTGGAATTTTGGGATGGAATACCAATACGGAAATCTGCTCACAAGCCTTTCGCCGAGGCTAAGTCACTGACACCTTTTTCTCATCGTATTGAACCCTTGCAATTGCGGAGTTTGACAAAAGCAACGATGGAAGGTTGGAAAGGCGATGTACTGGACCTCCTAAGGCAGATTGATCCGGCGATTCTTGATCTGGAAATTCTGTCACCTGAAGGTAATCTGCCGGTCATGTATGTAAACTATCGCGGCGTTGGGCTCGCCCCGCTCTCCATACTTGGCGATGGCTTGAGACGCGTTGTAAGCATCGCATTGGCTGTGACCAATCTCAGGAAAGGGGTCTTGTTGATCGATGAGATCGAGAGCGCAATTCACGTGTCTGCCCTCGAAACAGTCTTCCCTTGGTTAATGCGATCTTGCGCAAAAAATCAGGTGCAACTTTTTGCAACTACTCATAGCTTGGAGGCATTGGATGCGCTGTTGACTCCATCGACCTCGATAGAGGAGATGGTGTGCTTTCGATTGAACCGGCCGGACAACTCTGAAAGGGTAGAGCGGCTGAGCGGCGATTTAATGCGTCGATTGCGATTTGAGCGCGGCCTTGATGTGAGGCAAAGCAGGTGACATTTGCTTATTTGGTGGTGGAAGGTCCCCACGATGTAGCATTTATCGGAAAGTTTCTGAGTCTGTCAGGCCTCGCTATCGTTCGCAAGGAAACTGAATTGGAAGGCTTCTGGGAGCCCCTGATACCAAGAAGTTTTCCACACAGGGGCGATCTTCTTCAACGTGTACCAGTACCTTTCTTTTTCCAGAACAGTGAATATTCAGTCGGCATTCAGAATGCGGCTGGCGACGCCGCAATCCCCAATATGTTGGAGGAATCGTTAACCGTTCTTGGAAAGTCTTTGGACGCAATCGGCGTATTCTTAGATGCGGACAATCTTCATGCTCCAACAATTCGGTTCCGTGACTTGAGGAAGAAGCTATCACTACAAACTCCGAATTGGCCGGAGGATCCGGGAGCAGTTATTCAAGGCACCCCACGGACAGGAATATTCGTTTTCCCCGACAACATTTCACAAGGTACTATTGAAAATATATTGCTGGATTCCGCTGAAACACTGTGGCCAGCGATCCTACCTTTTTCGAAGAACCTCGTTGAAGTTGCGCTTAGAGAATCGATCAATATGCCAGACGAGTGGGTGGACTTGAAAAAACCAGCCGGACAGAATAAGGCAATGGTTGCTTGCATAAGCAATTTGCTGAAGCCAGGAAAGGCTGTTCAGGTTTCGATTCAGGACAACCGCTGGGTAAGCAGTGAGTCGATCCATCTTCCCAGGCTGAATGCCGTTCAAAGCTTTTTGCAAGTGCTCATCGGACTCAGGCAGATTGCATAGCCGTAAGCTCAAGGATGGTTCGCGTGCCCAAATTGTCAGGCAACTCATAACGGTTCCTCACTTCCATGCGTACTTTGCGTTTGCGAGCTTCAAGCGATGCTGCGGCCATTTCCTGTTCAACGTCAGGGCCTTTATAAAGCAGGGCCTTTGCGCCGTTCTTGAGACCTGTCAAGAACAGGGGTATGGCGCGTTCTAAGGGAACGACGGCGCGCGCAGTGATTATGTCTACAGTGTTGTCAGCCAGCCAGGCCTCGGCTCGCACCGGGTACACTTCAATGTTGGTCAGCCCAAGTTCAGCCACTGCAGTTTCCACAAATCGTGCCTTTTTCTGCGTTGATTCCAGCAGGATGAATTGTGTCTCTGGAAAGATCAGCGCCAAGGGGATTCCAGGATATCCGGCACCTGTTCCAGCATCAGCAACCCGTGCGGCGCCGTTGAACAAACTCCAAGGAAGAATGGAATCCAGCACATGCTTGATGGCTGCCTCCCTCGGCGAAAGGATGCGTGTAAGATTGAACGATTTGTTCGCCTCCACGATCATCTCCAAATGATGCGCGGAACCCGTAATGCAACGGTCACGGTGCGGCAAATCTTCGGGCAGGAGTTGAGCTAGTTCTTCGGTGAACGACACATTTTATGATCGCATCAGACGGGCCGTTATGACAGAATTTCCCGAACTACGCTGGCAGGTTCAACGCCCGTTAATTTTTGATCCAGTCCCTGATACTTGTAAGTGAACCGGCTATGATCAATTCCAAATTGATTTAGCAGCGTTGCTTGCAGGTCCCGCACATGCACTGGGTCCTTCACAATGTTGTAGCTGAATTCGTCGGTTTCGCCGTGCACAATGCCGCCTTTGATTCCGCCGCCAGCCAACCACAGACTGAAACATCGTGGGTGATGGTCGCGCCCATAATTATCAGCGGTCAGCTTGCCCTGGGAATAAATTGTCCGGCCAAATTCACCGCCGAAAATAACCAGCGTATCCTCCAGCATGCCCCGCTGCTTCAAGTCTTGAACCAAAGCCCAGCAAGCTTGATCCACATCTTTGCACTGGCTTGGCAACACTTCCGGCAACTGCCCATGGACGTCCCAACCACGATGGTAAATCTGCACGAATCGCACACCGCGCTCAGCTAGACGCCGTGCCATCAGACAGCTATAAGCAAAGGTTCCGCCCTTGCGAGCGTCTTCGCCATACATCGTATAGGTGGCTTCCGATTCCTTCGATAAGTCAGTCAAGTCGGGAACAGAAGTCTGCATGCGGTACGCCATTTCGAACTGCGCAATGCGGCTTTGCGTTTCAGGATCACCTACTTTTTGATATTGCAATTGATTCAACTCACCCATCGCATCCAACATACGGCGGCGGACTTTTTGATCCACTCCATCAGGGTTGTTGATGTACAACACGGGGTCGCCACCGGAGCGCAAAGCCACACCAGAGTACTTTGCGGAAAGGAAACCCGAACTCCACAGGCGAGCTGAAATAGCCTGCACATTGGCCTTCGAATTCGAGTGGCTGGCGTTGAGAACGACGAAGGAAGGCAAATCCTGATTCATGCTCCCCAACCCATAAGAAGCCCAGGAACCAATGCATGGCTTGCCCGCAATCATACTGCCAGTCTGAATAAATGTGATAGCAGGTTCGTGATTGATTGCTTCAGTATGCATGGAGCGGATCACTGCAATATCGTCCACCATCTTTGCCGTGTGCGGAAGCAATTCAGAAAGCCATGTGCCGCTTTTGCCATGCTGCGCGAATTTGAAAATAGTTGGTGCAATGGGAAATCGGCTTTGGCCGGAAGTCATCGTGGTAAGCCGCTGGCCCTTGCGGATGGATTCCGGCAAGTCCTTATCGAACCAATCTTTCATCCCCGGTTTGTAATCGAACAAGTCGTGCTGCGGCGGCGCGCCCACCATGTGCAGGTAAATTACGCGCTTCGCTTTGGCGGGGAAATGCGGCAATCCTGGCAAGCCGCCAGTTGCTTTGTCCATGCTTGCGGGAGCAGCAGCCCCCTGCTGTTCGCTGAGTAGCGAAGCCAGCGCCAAGCCACCAATTCCGCGCGCGCCTTTGGCGAAGAACTGCCGACGGGTTTCGGCCATTATGGTTTCATTGTAGATGGACATTATTTGTTCAAAGCCTCGTCCAGATTCAGAATATCGCTGGCCAACATGGTCCAGGTCGCAAACTCGGGAACGTCGAGGGACGCATCTGATTTCGATTCACCAACGGCAATCAGTTTCCGCGCCAATTCGGGATGGGCCCGGTAGTGAGTACTCAGGTCAACATACGTGCGCCGGACAATTTCCCGTTCCGTTGGCGTAAACGTTCGTGCAAGCACGCGCAAAGTTATCGCATCTAGTTTTTTGTTCAGGTCCTTGCCCCCAGCTTGAATCGCCACTTGCGCCAGATGACGCGATGCCTCCACATACTGCGGATCGTTCATCGTAACCAGCGCTTGCAGCGGCGTGTTGGTTCGCTCGCGCCTTACGGTGCAGCTCTCCCGAGTGGGCGCATTAAAAATATCCATGGATGGTGGTGGTGCGCTGCGTTTCCAGAACGTATATAGGCTGCGCCGATAGAGTTTGTCGCCGGTATCGGGTTTGTAGAAACGGGTATTACTGCCGTTCATCGCCACAGTTTCCCACACGCCTTCCGGTTGATATGGTTTCACGCTGGGTCCGCCAATGTCGCCAACCAGAAGACCGCTGGAGGCCAAGGCGTAATCACGCACAAGCTCACCATCCAAACGGAAGCGTGGGCCATGAGAGAGCAATCTGTTTTCTGGATCTGCTTTCAACTTCGCGGGGGTTGCCGTTGCCTGTTGGCGATAGGTGGCCGAAGTCACCATCAGCTTCATCAACTTCTTAACATCCCAGCCAGATTCACGAAATTCTACAGCCAACCAATCGAGAAGTTCAGGGTGTGATGGAGCTTGTCCCTGTGACCCAAAATCTTCAGAAGTTTTCACAATTCCTGTGCCGAATACTTCCTGCCACAAGCGATTGACAGTGACTCGCGAAACCAACGGATTCGCAGGATCAACCATCCATCCAGCAAGCCCCAGCCGGTTGCGCGGTGCGGATTCTGGAAGCGGCGGCAGCACTGTAGGAACGGCAGGCTTCACCTCATCACGCTTTTGATCGTACATGCCACGATACAAAATATTCGCCATTGCCTGGCCCGGCTTTTCCTCCATCACAAGCGTAATGGATCCACGTTCGCGAATCGCTCGCCGCTCGGCATTCAATTGGGCCAAAGTCTGATTCAGCTTACGGTAGCTTTCATCGTTGTGGCTCAGGAAGTGAAGCAGCAATGCATCGTGCTCCTCAGAAGTCAGTGCGGCTGTATCCTTGGTGCGTGATTGTTCTATCAATGTCCATTGAGAAATCTGCTGCGCCTCTTCCTCAGTAATGGCTCGATTCAAAATTTGGAATTCGGCAATCTTCCCGCCTGGAAAACCACGCACTCCTTCCCTTGCCAAAAGCAGTGGCTTAGTAGTGGCAATGTTTCCGGTCAGCTTCACGTTTTGATCGCCGCCACCTTGCGTTGGGACCGCGCGTCCATTCAAATAGAGTCCCAGCCCTGCTTGCTGCCGGCTGGCATCATAAGTCACCGCGATGTGATTCCAGCTTCCTTGCTTGAACTGTTCCATGTGTCCGGCGCGAATGGTAATGGATTTTCCATCACCACCAGTCATCCGGAAATTGACCACACGCGCACCAATTTCAAGCATAAGTCCCTGGCTCTTGCTCTTGGGATCAAGCTGGCTGGCAATTGCAAAACTGTCTTCACCTTTGGGGAAGTAAACCCAGGTTGCAATGGAAAACGGTTTGCCCGAATCGAACACTGGCTGGTTGGGTAATTCCACGGAAGCGTTTTTTTCGAAGTGCAGTGCTTTGCTGTTTTCCAGTCGACCTGATTCCATGGTGACCCCTTCCTTAAGTTGCACTTGTTTGTTTACACTTTCGTGGTTTATCCAAGCTTGGTCTGCAACAGTACGTAACGACAGCACCTCTGTGGAAAGATCCAACGGAGCCGCAATAGTTCGCCGAGCCTGCGAGTTCAACCAAGCAGCAAACTCAGATGGAGCGGCGGCGCGAGCGCTAGTCTTCTTTGCGCGAACCTGCGATTCGTCTTCGCGCAGTTGGCTCCAACGGGCCCTATCTTCATCACGCGGCACTACGATCACCGGAGGCGTGTCTGGAATATTGCCATCCATCGGATTCTGCGTAGTGTTGCGGTAGAACGCCGCCATGGAATAGAAATCCTTTTGCGACAGCGGATCGAACTTGTGGTCGTGGCAAGTGGCGCAACCAAGTGTCAGCCCCAGAAACACAGTGGATGTAGTGTCCACTCGATCCTTCGCGTAAATCGCTTCCACCTCTTCGGTAATCACGCCGGCTTCGTTCGTAGTGACGTTACAGCGATGAAAGCCACTGGCGATTTGCTGTTCCAAACTGCGGTTCGGCAATAGGTCTCCAGCAATTTGTTCCACCGTGAACTGATCAAAAGGCATGTTCCGATTGAAGGCTTGAATCACCCAGTCACGATAGGGCCACATCTCGCGGTAGTTGTCGACGTGAATGCCGTGGGTATCCGCATAGCGGGCAGCGTCCAGCCAATAGCGGGCCCGATGTTCACCGTAGTGCTGCGAGCTTAGATATTTGTCCACCAGTTTGTTGTAAGCCTCAGGGTCTGTCGAAACGGCAAAAGCTTCGACGATGGCCGGATCAGGCGGCAACCCAGTAAGATCCAACGACACTCGCCGAGCCAATGTTCTGCGATCCGCCTCCGCCGCCGGGGGCAAAGATTTTTGTTCCAACTTTGCCAAAATGAAACTGTCGATTGGGTTCTTCACCCAGCCAGCTGCCTTCACCGTCGGCAGTGGTTTCTTCTGCGGGGCAACGAACGCCCAATGTTCGGTCCAAGGCGCACCTTGTTCAATCCAGCGTTTCAAGGTTAATTTTTGCGCATCGGTCAAAGTCTTGTGAGAGGCGGCAGGAGGCATACGCAGACCAGCTTTGGCATGATTGATGCGTTGCAAAAGCAGGCTTTCAGTGGGCTTGCCAGGAACCACAGGCTGGCCGTTCTTGCGCTGTTCAAACGCACCTTCACGGGTATCCAAACGCAAACCCGCCATACGCGAACCTTTGTCCGGGCCATGGCAATGGAAACAGGCATCAGAAAGGATAGGTCGAATTTCGCGCTGAAAATCAATGGCCCCGAAAACGCTAAAGACGGGGAAAAGCGACATTAACACCGGGCGAATGGCAAACATGGAGTCTCTCTGTTAACAATTACATACCTTTTGAAGCTAAGACGCAACGAGTACACTCTATAGTGGCTTACAATGAACTTCAAAAACTTCGCACTTTGCCTTATCATTCTTGCTTCGCTCAACGCGGCACCTGCTATTCGAATTGCTTTGGTTGGTGATTCCACCGTCAACGACGAAGGTGGGTGGGGACCAGGATTTCGCGCATCATTCTCTTCAGACGTGGCCGTGAACAACGCAGCGCTGAACGGCCGTAGCTCAAAAAGTTTTCGCAAAGAAGGCCGTTGGGAACCTGTGCTGGCAGCCAAGCCAAACTACGTTCTGCTTCAATTCGGCCACAACGACAACCCCGGCAAAGGTCCTGAAAGGGAAACCATCCCCAAGACAACATACCATGAAAATATGGCCCGCTATGTGGACGAAGTGAAAGCGGCAGGCGCAATTCCAATTCTGGTTACTTCAATTGTTCGCCGTAATTTTGACGGTCCCTTTCAGTTAAAACGCGATGCGCTGGTCCCCTATGTGGAAGAACTACGGAGGCTCGCGACGGATAAGAATGTGCTGTTGATCGACCTATATGCCTTGACACTTGCCCAAGCTGAAAAAGTAGGCAAGGCAGGGGCTGACGCTCTGGGTAGAAAAGATGAACAAGGCAAGCAGGACAACACGCACCTTGGCCCTCGCGGACAATTTGAAATCGGTAGTATGGCTGCACTTGAGTTCGTTCGCTTGATGCCAGCCATGAAGCCGTACTGGCATGAATTGGTTTCCTGGAAAGATGCGATGAGGCAGCCCAAAGCCTGGTATAGTTCCGCGGAAGCACTGCGCATCGCCGATAGCCTTTTGGCATTTCAATTCAAAAACGGAGCATGGGATAAGAACATTGAAATGTCTGTTTCACCAGCCTTGAAAGAATTAGAAAAACTGAAAAGGGAAGGCCATACGAACATCGACAATGGTGCCACTTACACGCAAATGCAGTATTTAGCGCGAGTGTATACCGCCCAACCCGAACAGCGATTCAAGCAAGCATTCGACCATGCACTGCAATACCTTCTGGAAGCGCAATACTCAAACGGCGGCTGGCCTCAGTTCTATCCTTTGCGCAAAGGTTACTACACCCATATCACTTACAACGACGACGCTATGATGAACGTCCTGAACTTATTGCGTTCGATCGCCGGGCGAAAGCCAGACTATCACTTCGTCAATGACAAGGATCGACAGAAGGCGCAGGATGCATTGAAAAAGGGGATTGAATGTATTTTGAAAACTCAGGTGAAAGTCAACGGTAAGCTAACAGTGTGGTGCGCGCAACATGATGAAGTCACCATGGCTCCAGCCAAAGCGCGTTCCTATGAACTACCCTCGCTGAGCGGTAGCGAAAGTGTTGGCATTGTTGAGTTCCTCATGGGAATCACCAATCCGTCGCAAGAAGTAATTGCTTCTATTGAAGGCGCGGTGCAGTGGTTTGAGGCGGCCAAGATTAAGGGAATCCGGCTGGAACGAAAGCCTGTGAATGGTTCTCCGAAGGGTTATGATCTGGTGGTTGTTCCCGATGCCACCGCCCCCGCACAATGGGCTCGCTTCTACGATCTTGCCACCAACAAACCGATGTTCTGCGGTCGCGATGGTGTAGTGAAAGCTACTATTGCAGAAATAGAATACGAGCGGCGAAATGGTTATCGCTGGTATGTGGATCGCCCTGCCCGATTGCTGGAGCGTGAGTATCCTGAATGGCGCAAACGCATTTAGCGCGGATCAAGGCTCTCGATGGAATCCGCGCGGCCTCGCAGTCTTGCTGGTGATGCTGTTCCACATAAAAATCTTCTTTTGATTTTCATGGGAAGGCTCTTGGTTCGGAACTATTTATTCAAGACTCTGCAGCTTGGGTTGGAGTGGAGTAGATCTATTTTTCGTTCTGTCGGGCTTCCTCATTACAGGAATTCTGTTCGATTCAACTCGCAAGCACAATTACAATTCAGTGTTCTATGCCCGCCGCACTCTGCGGATTTTTCCGCTATATTCCGCATTTGTGTTCTTCGCATTCTGGCGCATCCCTTCGCTCCTTCGCTGGACTCATCATGAAAGGTGGATTCCACTACTAAAGCCGGAAACAGACGCATTCGCGTGGCTTTACTCAATGAATTGGCTGATTGGTATCTATTCGTTCAGTGCCGCCTCGCAATTCATGCACCACCTGTGGTCGCTGGCCATCGAAGAACAGTTCCATCTTTTCTGGCCTCCAGTTGTCCGTCGTTTCACCCGCAATCAGTTATTGGGCTTTTGCTTGTTCATGGCCGTTCCTTCCCTTTCCAGCCGCATTCTCTTACATTCTTCAGGAAACCCTGTCGCAGCCTACATGTACACACTCTGCAGATTGGATGGATTTGCAGTGGGAGCTTCAATTGCCCTGGCAATACGGGATCCGCTTGATTCAATATTTCTCAAACGTTGGTGTTGGCCTTCGATTTCTATGCCGCCGAACACCAGAGAAAACAGAGAAATGCCGAGCGTGCCCATCCAGAAATACTGCCTCTACATTATCCATCAGCCCATTATTATACTTGCGAGCAATACAAAACTGCGAGAAGTAGTTGAGACTTCCTTCGGCAAAAACGGGGCCCTTTTAGTTACCTATCCATTCAAGCTGGCATTTATTTGAAAGTAAAATCCTTCGCTTCAAGGATCGCCCACTTTTTCAATACCAACCATAGGGACAAGGGCGGTGAATCAGAAAAGCATATAATATGAATCGTGTTCCCAAGATTTTTTGGCCTCTGCTTTATCGTTACCGCACCCCTATTTGCACAAGCTCCTAAGCCAAAGCTCTGGTCCTTGCAGCCAGCAGTAAAACCCGTCATCCCCGCCGGCTTCACTCAATCCAAGAATCCAATTGATGCATTCCTTGCAGCTCAACGCAAAGCCAAAGGACTCGGGACAAGTACGCGCGCCGATAAGTTAACTTTGCTGAGGCGTCTTAGTTTTGACATCAATGGACTTCCTCCAACTCCCGCTCAGCAGGATGCATTCCTTGCCGACGACGCTCCCGATGCCTACGAAAAACTAGTCGACCAAGTGTTGTCCAACCCCCAGCATGGGGTGCGTTGGGCTCGTCATTGGTTGGACGTTCTGCGTTATGCCGATCTCGATGGCCTCGATGGTTCGCCCATGCCAGCCGGTCCGGGAATCTATCGTTGGCGTGACTGGATGATTGCTGCACTAAATCGGGACATGCCCTACGATCAGTTTGTAAGGGCGCAAATTTTGGGCAATCGACATGGGGCTAAATCCAGTATTGCTGAAAGCGGACAACGCTCACGGCCTGCCGCAAATCCTGACGATCAATTTGCCTTAGGATTTCTCGCGCGTTCCGCTTTGCGCCGCGAGGACAAGGATCAGGACATTGCAATCGGCGCAGTGGAAACCATTTCATCGGCATTTATGGGCATGACCGTGGGCTGCGCAAAGTGCCACGACCACCGCTTTGATCCCATTCTTCAAGCCGATTACTACGCCATGAAGGCCTTGTTTGATCCGCTGGTGCTTCGCAACATTTCATTGGCTACCCCGCAGGAAATCTATGACAACAGCCAGGCCCTCGATGCCTATCGTCAAAAAAAACAACCGCTGGATGAAGCGATTGAAAAACTTGTAGCCCCATACCGGCAAAAACTTTTTGATGAAAGAGTGTCCGTGCTGCCCCCTGATGTTCAAGCCATCATCCTGAAGCCTGAGCGCAAGCGGTCGATTGCCGAACAGAAAATTGCCAACGACTATTCCCCAGTGCTGCGGATTGATCCCCCCAAGATGAAGGAGATCATGCCTAAGGACGTGATCACTCAATACGATGCGCTGATGAAGCAGCAACGGGCTGTTCGCCCACCTGATTCACTGCCCTCTCATTGGATCGTGGAGGAAGATCGTGCCCGCCTCCAGCAGAAGACTTACATACTTACATCAGGCGATCCAACCAAGCCCGAAAAAGACAAACCTGTTGAACCTGGGTTTCCTTTCAAGCCCGCCGATTTAGATTTCCGCGATGGCCGCAGGGAAGGTTTTGTAGATTGGCTCACTGCCCCGGAAAATCCGCTATTTGCCAGAGTCGCCGTCAACAGAATTTGGCAGTGGCATTTCGGCGTCGGCTTACAGAAGGTATCCAGTGATTTTGGATTGTTAGGTGGAAGACCTAGTCATCCCCAGTTACTCGACTATCTGGCTTCCGAGTTTGTTGCGAATAACTACAGCATGCGTTGGCTCCATCGGTTGATACTTACTTCCGATGCCTATCAAATGTCGTCCGTTCCGAACGCGCAAGATTATGCAAAGGATCCCGCCAACACCTATCTATGGCGCTTCCGTTTGCAACGCCTGGAGGCAGAGCCCCTCTGGGATTCTATTTTGGCCAGTTCAGGAGAACTCGATCTGACCATCGGCGGGAAGTCTTTCCAAGTACTGAAGCCAGACAATAAGCAAAGCATTTTCTTGCCGCGTGAAGGGACTTTTGATTCGAAAACCTACCGTCGCGGCATTTATATGACGCGTGGTTTCGTGCCTAGCACAGAGGTGATGGCGAACTTTCTGCAAGCCTTCGATGTGGACGATGGTCGCGTGCCATGCCCCATTCGCACCCAAACCGTCACTGCCCCACAAGCTCTATTCAGTATGAACGACAATCTGGTGGAACAGGCTTCAGCGAAGCTGGCAATTCGATTGGCCTCGGAATCGGATTTGCGCACTTCGGTGCAGCGGGCTTACCGCGAAACAATTGGCCGGCCTCCATCAGCGGTTGAGCTGGACAAGGCGCTGAGTTACGTTGAAAATAACCCGAGTAAGTTGAAGGATCTTGTTTGGCTCCTGTTCAATCTGGACGAGTTTCTATTCATACGATGACCACACGACGCCACTTACTGCATCAAATGGCCAATGGCTTCTTCGGCTCAGCCGTAGGAGCACTGTGGGCTGCGGACGGCAAGATGCCCGAAGCGCGGCTGATTGGGGAACCTAAAGCGAAGTCAGTAATTTATCTGTTCATGTGCGGTGGCGTCAGCCACATTGATACCTTCGACCCCAAGGACAACAAGCACGCCGGAAAGCTGATGGATGCCATTGGTTTCGGCGATAACAATGCACCCATGAAGCGGCCAGTGATTCCAATTCTAAGAAAGTTTCAACCTTACGGAAAATCTGGAATTCCTGTATCCGATTGGTTTCCGAATCTTGGTGGAGTGATTGATGAGTTTGCGGTTGTGCGGTCTATGTACTGCCATCAGACAAATCATTTTCCCGCCGTCATAGAACATTCCACTGGCAAGCCTTTGCGGCAGTTTGAACATCCCACTTTGGGAAGTTGGGTAACTTACGCCTTGGGTTCGGCGAACAAGAACCTGCCTTCGTTTGTGAACATCGGGCGGCCGTCCTCGCCAGTGCAACTTACAGGTGGCTACTTAGGTGCGTCTTACTCAGCTACTCCGTTTCAAACCGGAGAAACGCCGATTCCGAATCTGCTGCCACCGAAAGGCTCAAGCGCATCTGTGCGCGATAAACAAATGCAGAAGCTGCTGGAATTGAACCAGCAATTTCGTGCCGATTACGCATTGGATAGCGAAATAGCTGCCCGCGTCCAAGCCTACGAATTAGCTGGCAACATGATGCGAACTGCTCCAGCCATCGTCGATTTCGCCAAAGAGCCGGAGCATGTCAAGTCACTCTACGGCATTGGCACAAAGGAAACCGACGGGTTTGGCCGTCAGCTCTTACTTGCTCGGCGGTTAGTTGAAAACGGAGTGCGGTTCATCCAGATTTGCCACGCAGGCGGCGGGAACGGATCGTGGGATGCGCATGGTGACATGGAAACTCATGCACCGTTATGCCGTGCTGTGGATAAGCCGATTGCCGGTTTGATTCAAGACCTGAAACAGCGCGGCCTACTGGACAATACGATGGTTGTCTTCACGAGTGAGTTTGGAAGAACCCCGTGGTCGCAGAATACGACTGGACGCGATCACAACGGGAAAGGTTTTTCAACGCTGCTGGCTGGCGGCGGCGTGAAGGGTGGAGTGATTGAAGGTGCCACCGATGAGGTTGGGTATCAGGCAGTTGAACAGCGTCA
>JAYUSZ010000383.1:0-7787 GCA_043755435.1 Bryobacterales bacterium
TGAGCGCCGAGAGCTTTGAAAAAGCAGCGAAGGCGGAACCGCAGGGTAACTTCGGCCGCTGGTCTAAAGAGGCTGTTGAAGCAATGCCTCAGCCAGCAGTTGCAACTAAATAGCCGGAAAGCGAAGCCTGGAACTAGAGAGTGCGCGGCCTGCGAAACTCCGGGACGGGGCTACAATTCCAGGGAAGATGTTCTACTTACGGAAATTGCGCAACGGAATTGAACCCCCGTCCCGGAGTTTCGCGAACTTGACGGCTGGGGTTGCCAGTTACGGCATGCAACTGAAGTTTTTGGGTCAAACCTTGCTCTTACCGATTGCTCCATAGTTGCCGGAAACAGCCCTGCAGTAATCATCGGGTGCAATCAGAATCTGTAATCCTCGTTGACCTGCGGAAATGGAAATCACATCATACAGAATTGCAGTTTCATCTAGCCACACAGGATAACCCTTCTTCGCCGCCAGTGCCGTAACACCACCTCGAATGTATCCGGTAAGCGGTAACAGTTCATTCAACGCCACCGTTTCGATTTTCCGGTCCCCGGTGGCCTTGGCCAGCGCCTTCAAATCCAACAAGAAATTACCAGGGATAACCGCTATGCACACGCCGTTTCGATCGCCGCGAGCCACCAGTGTTTTGAAAACCTGCTCCGGCGGAAGACCGATTTTGGCAGCGACGGTTTCCGCCGCAAGATCGTTAGGATCCACATCATATTCACGAAGTTCGTAGCGGATGTTGAGTTGATCCAGCAGTCGGATTGCGTTGGTTTTTGCTGCCATTACTTTCTGTTTATAGATGGCCTTGAGAGGCATGCTGCAAGCTGGTTCGCTGCCGCCAAACATCGAATAGAGCAACTGTTGTTGCCAATATTACCGGACCCACCACAATTCCTGCAAGTCCAAATATCACCAGTCCGCCGAGTACCGAAAACAGAATCCCTAGCGTGTGAAGCTTCAACTCCGTGCCGACCAGCATTGGGTAAAGAAGATTATCCAGAAGGCTGATGATCAGGGAACCCCACAGTGCTAAGACAATCGCTTTTACATAACTCCCTTGCACCAGAAGTGCAATTACGGCGGGTCCCCAAACTATGGACGTGCCCACAATGGGCAGCATGGCAAACAGAGCCGTAGCAAGACCCGCAACGACCGGAGCAGGCAATCCGAGTGCAAAGAACATTCCTCCGCCAAGGAGGCCCTGAACCATTTTGACCACTATGTTGCCGTACAGAGTTGCATGAACCGTGGCTGAAACGCGATCAAACAATTCCTGAGTTTCCAATGGTGAGAGCGGCAACAACAAACGCACATAGTTGCGCAGCGCGCCGCGGTCCCTAAGAAAATAAAATAAGGTAACCAGCATGAGGGCAAATTGTGTAACAAAACGGATGGAGCCACCAAGAATTGCGGATGCTTGCCCGGCAAGTGTCCCAACGATAGCTCCTAGCTCTTTGTGTAAATCAAAATTTTCTTCGATCCAAAGGAGCAAGGTTTTTAGCATCGGAGACTTTTCAGCTGCTTCATGAATTTGGGCGGAATTCAAAATATCCGCGCTTGCCCGTACAAGACCCTTTGATTCTTCCAGCAGTCTCTGAATCACAAAAACGCCCGGGGTTAAGAGAATAATTACGATTGCTAAGAGGGAGATGGACGCGGCAATGTTGGAATTCAACTTCGACTCAAGCCAAACCTGAAGGGGATGCGCCATTACAGCCAAAGCAAACGCCCATGTGATGGCCGGAAGGAATGGAATCGCCAGTACCCAACAGAAGCCAAACGCGACACCCGTCAGTAACAACAAAAGAACATCCGGTGTCCGTTTGCCGGAATACAATCCGGGAGTTTGCTGGGGCGATGTTTCCAATTTGTCTTCCTATTCCATTATTCGCACGCTCGCGTTCATTTACGGGGATTTTCTACGTTGCACCCACTTTTCCATTTCCACTATCCAAAAGATGATTGAGCTGGCGGCAACCACAAGACTAAGGTCCCAAGCCGACAAGAATGACGTTGAAAAAACCGACTGGAGAAAGGGCACATAGATCAGCCCCAGTTGGAGAATTACAGTAAGTAACAATGCAACCAGCAGATACTTATTGGACAGTAGGCCGATTTGAAACAGAGATTGTCTTTCAGAACGTATTGCCAGCGCATGCGTCATTTGGGAGAGCGTCAGTGTTGTGAACAATATGGTTCGCCAGTTGGACTGGTTAGATTGCCAATAATAGTATCCAAGGGAAAGAGACAGCAGCCCCATGAGTAAACCGACAAGAAGCACGTGTCGTCCCAACCCTCTGGAAAAAAGACTTTCACTTGGTGGATGCGGAGGGTGGAGCATAGTATCCCGTTCGGCTGGCTCCACTCCTAGGGCAAGCGCAGGAAACCCGTCTGTGATCAGATTCATCCACAGGATTTGGAGTGGCAGCAGTGGGATGGGCATTCCAAGAAGAGGAGCGAGCAACATGACCCAGATTTCTGCGGAATTTGTGGTCAAAATATACTTTACGAACTTGCGGATATTATCGTAAATTACCCGGCCTTCCTCCACAGCCGCAACAATTGTTGCAAAGTTGTCGTCAAGTAAAACCATATCGGCTGCTTCCTTGGCCACATCGGTCCCAATAACTCCCATCGCCACTCCAATGTCTGCTTTCTTCAGGGCTGGAGCATCATTTACACCATCTCCGGTCATGGCGACGATGTGGCCGCGGTTCTGGAGACTTTGAATAATTTTGAGTTTGTGCTGAGGAGAGACTCGTGCGTAAACTGCTGTTTCATCCGACAGTTGTTCCAGAGACTCATCCGTCATGGGGTCAAGATCGGTACCCGTAAGAATCCGGCCTGAACCGGTAATTCCCAATTGACTGGCGATAGATTGTGCGGTTAACGGATGGTCTCCGGTGATCATGATGGTCCGAATACCCGCCGCTTTACAAGTGGCAACAGCCGCCGATACTTCGATCCTGGGAGGGTCGATGATTCCAGTGCTTCCTATAAAAGTGAGTTTTTGCTCCAAAACCGTGTGGTTCCAATCAGTGGGTACTTCCAACAGAGGACGAAAAGCATGGCCAAGAACACGCATACCATCCTGCGCCATTGCATTGAGGTTTGTGATTATGCGGGAGCGCCACTCCTCGTTCAATGGTTCGATTTTTGAGTTAACCCAAATGCTGTCCGAGATTTCCAAGAGAACATCGGCTGCTCCCTTTGTTAAAGCGATGCAAGGTGCTCCAGCGTCTTTGCATATCTGCGTCAGTTCAGGAACTCCAGCTTCAGTGGAAGGGACTTGGTGAACCGTGGTCATGCGCTTGCGTTCCGATGTAAATTGGATTTCTCCAATCCGTGGAAAGCTACTATCCAGATCCGATTTCCAAAGACCGAATTCCGACGCGACCACGGCTAGCGCAGTTTCGGTTGGGTCTCCCAAGGGCGCTTTCGCGGCGTCGCCTTCTTTCGGCACAACAGCATCATTGCAGAGCGCGCAACCTGCAAGGAGAATACCCATTCCTGGCTGTTTGCTTTGGTCTGATTTTGATCGGTCTGAATTCTGGGTTAGATCAATCCTTCGGTCCGCCAATTGAATCGTTGCGACTTTCATTCGATTCTGTGTAAGTGTTCCGGTCTTGTCCGAACAGATCACCGTCACAGAACCAAGCGTTTCAACTGCGGGCAGCTTTCGAACCAGAGCTTTTCGCGCAAGCATTCTTTGTGCGCCAAGAGCTAAAGCAATCATCACTACGGTGGGCAGGCCTTCGGGGATTGCAGCCACACCTATGCTGACGGCAGTCAGGAGCATCAACCTGAGATTCTCCCCTCGAAGTAGGCCAACGGTGAAAATCACGGCGACCAAGAGTAACGCCACTACTGCTAAACGTTTCCCCAGTTGCCCGAGCCGACGCTGAAGTGGCGTTTCTTCCCTGTCAACTTTCTGAATCATCCTTGCAATTTGGCCGAGTTCGGTGTTCATTCCTGTCCCGGTTACAACCGCCTGACCTCGTCCGGCAACTATGAATGTACCCATGAAGACCATGTTCAGGCGGTCGCCTATCTGCACATCGGCACCGCTGAGTGCAGCAGTGGTTTTCCTGATTGAAGCGGATTCACCCGTTAATGCTGATTCCTGAGCCTGCAGATCAGCGACCTCCAAAAGCCGGCAATCCCCAGCTACGACATTACCTGCTTCCAGGAATACGATGTCTCCTGGGACAAGATTGAAAGAAGGGAGTTCTTGTACCACTCCATTGCGTCGAACACGCACTAAAGGAACAGCAAGCTGCTTTAAGGCGGCAATGGCCTTTTCTGCCCTGAATTCATGGCTGAATCCGATGATGGCATTAATAATGACGATGGCAGAGATAGCTATTGCATCTGGATAGTCGGACAGTAGTGCGGAGACTGCAGCAGCAAGAATCAGGATAACGGCCATTAAACTGGTGAATTGTTCCCAGAGGATCAACCAGGGATTCTTGACGGCAGTTACAATCAGTTCATTGCGACCGTACTGCGTGATTCGCCGCTCGATTTCGGCATCACTCAATCCGGCAGTCAACTCGGAGTTCAGCTCTTTTAATACGACCGATGCTTCAAACTGATGCCACTTCATTTCGAATAGTAGCAGAATTGAAATTATCTAAACAAAATCAATCTGAAAAATCCAACCTGCAGTGGGACTATCGTTGTTCGGCCAGTTAGGATGGATGCCCGCATCACATGAAATCAGCTTTCCATCGTGAATCGCCAGGCCATGTGGATCGCTTGAGCCGGGTAGAAACTCCACTTTCTCCAACACCTTCCCTGTGGCAAGATCATAAGCGCACCAGGCCCGGCTTAAACTCTTTGTGGCTCTTGCTATCATTACCCACAACCTGCCACATGCTTCCGTTCTCAATGGCAATCGCGTGGTAACGCACGCTGTCCGGAAATGATTCATAGAAAGGAATCATGAACTCAGGCTGCCAGGTTTTTGGATCCACGCGAAGATTGCCTCGCAGCCGAAGAGACGAGATCCAAAGCTTTCCGTTTTCCCATAAAGCACCATGGCAGCCGCCGCCGTCATTCGCTGGACCCAGGGGAGTTTGCCGGTGGCTGATCAGTTTTGAATTCATGTCAACCTGAAACACACCTTGCGGTGGAGCGTTGGCCACCATCCACACATAGCCTCCACCGACGGCCATTCCGCTGGTGTTGCGGGAGGGAGTTTTCACAGTTCGCAAAACTTTGCCGTTCCAATCCACAAGCCAAGCGGACTCATCCAGGGAATCTGGTTCTGGCAAGTTATAAGCTTTGGCCTGTGCGCCGCTCAACTTTTGTTCGCCAATCCACAAGCCTTCCGGGGTTACCGCCAACCCGTTTGGATACCCTTGAGGGCTCTTGAATAACTTGGTTGTTTTTGCCTTTCGCGTAGCAACCTTCGACTTTCCGGATTGGGCAAATGCCACCCCACTCGCCGCAGTTAACCCGCAGCCGATACTTGCAGTAAGGAATTCACGTTTAGTCATACCAGCGCTATTATATACCGCCGTTACAGTGCGTGCGAGCTATGATGAAGGAAAGCCTTATGAACTCTATGGACAAGGTCATTGACGTCTATAAGCGCGATGTGGACCTGACCCTCATCGACGAATCGTTGCGCCGCACTCCCGAAGAACGCATTCGCGCACTTCAGGAATTTGAGAAGTTCCGCGAGCTAATGCAACAGGCCATGGAGCAACGGCGTGACTCGATTCGATGAACTGCTGGGTGCCTTATCCCAGGCAAAAGTAGACTTTATCTTGGTGGGTGGTGTGGCCGCCGGCTGAGCGCATTGAAAGCAGTTCTACCAGCCCAGCGCTAATTCCACAAAAGTCCGCACCCCAACACCTGTAGGACCCTTCGGCATCTCCGGCTTTGTATCATCCAGCCACGCCGTTCCCGCAATATCCAGATGCACCCAAGGCGTATCCAGCGCGAATTCCTTTAGGAAATAAGCTGCTGTACAGGCTCCGCCCCAACGTCCGCCAATGTTGCCCAAATCGGCAAAAGGAGACTTCAAGTAATCCTTATATTCATCGTCCAGCGGCATGTGCCACATCTTCTCGCCTTGCGCTTTCGAGGCGGTCATCACGCGGCTTAGCATCGCGTCGTTATTGGTAAATGCACCAACATGAACATGACCCAAAGCCACAACCACCGCACCGGTCAAAGTGGCCGCATCCACCATATGAGTGCAGCCCTGACGACGCGCATACTCGATGGCGTCGGCCAAAATCAAACGGCCTTCCGCGTCGGTATTCAGCACTTCAATGGTCTTGCCGGACATGGCCGTAACAATATCGCCAGGGCGCTGTGCGTTGTGGCTGACCATATTTTCAACAGCAGGAACGAATGCAGTCACCGCGATGGAAGGTTTCAACCGCGCCAGAGCCTTAATTGCTCCCAGCACTGCGGCACCACCAGCCATGTCGTACTTCATTTTTTCCATGCCGTCAGCGGGCTTTATCGAAACGCCACCGGTATCGAATGTCACGCCCTTACCCACCAGGGCCAGATGATCCTTGGAAGATGCCTTCGCCGGACGATAACGAACAACGATTAATGCCGGAGGTTCGGAACTGCCCATGGCAACTCCAAGCAGCGAGCCCATACCCAGCTGCTTCATCCGGTCACGATCTAGAATTTCGCATTCCAACCCTTCTGCTACAGCCATGGCCTGAGCTTTTTGCGCCAGCACCATCGGGGTTAGCAGATTCGCCGGTTCGTTCACCAAATCCCGAGTGAAGTTTTGCGCCGAGGCTACTATCGAACCGCGCTCAGCAGCATTCCTGTAATTCCCTTTGCTCGATACAACGGTGAAGCTTTCCAGAAAGTGAATGTCCTTGGTTTCACTCTTATGAACAGTAGGTTCCCAATTGCCCAGAATTGCACCTTCAATAGCGGCCTGGCACATGGCTTCGGAGGCTTGTGCGCCGTCTATCAACAGCGCCACATTCGTGAAGCTGTGGTTCTTTAACTTACGCACCAAAGTCCCGGCCAGCTTGCGCATTTGGGCGGTGCCGAAGTCTTTGGCTTTACCTCCGCCGATCAGAATCAGGCGCTTGGCCTTTACTCCTTTAGGCCGATGCAGCATGGCGGTTTCAAGCACCTTGCCGTGAAATTCACCACTAGCGCGGACTTCATCAACCCAGCCAGCATTCAGCTTGTTGACATCAGCAACTGCTCCAGGGCGGCCTTCTGTTTCAAAGCTGATCAGCACTAGGGCATCAGCTTCCACATTCTCCAGAGTCTGGCGTAAAAATTGAGTTTGCATCCTATTCCTTACTATGCCGGCGCATGGCGGAACGCGCTTCAGCTTCCTGTTCCCGTTTGCGCTCTGTTTCCCGCTTATCGTGCAGTTTCTTACCTTTGGCTAGCGCGAATTCCACCTTCACCTTGCCATTCTTCAAATATATCTTGGTGGGAATCAGGGAAAATCCCTTTTCCCGAGTCTTGCCGTGGAGCTTATCAATCTCCACCTTATGTAACAGCAGCTTCCGGCGACGTTCCGGAAGATGGTTCATGGTGTTACCGTGAGAATATTCGCTGACGTGGGCATTAGCTAACCACGCTTGGCCACCGACAATTTCAACGTAGGCGTCCTTCAAGTGGCACTTACCGCCCTTCAGCGATTTCACTTCGGTGCCGACAAGAACAATGCCAGCTTCGTAGCGGTCGTCAAGGAAGTAATTGTGCCCAGCTTGACGATTATCACTTAGGATTTTAATGCCTTTTTCGGGGGCAGCCATTTGTCCTCAACCTATGCCTAGTGTAACACG
>JAYUSZ010000384.1:0-20837 GCA_043755435.1 Bryobacterales bacterium
TATGACCGGTTGAAGTCTTGCTCCAAAGGTTATGCTTCGCTGGATTATCATTTGGCCGGGTATCGCGTATCGCCAATGGTGAAGCTAGACGTGCTGGTGGCAGGTGATCCGGTGGACGCTTTGTCGATGATCGTCCATAAAGAATCTGCTTACGAGCGTGGAAAGACGTTGATTGAACGGCTCCGCAAACTGATCCCCCGCCAGATGTTCGAGGTTGCATTGCAGGCGGCCATTGGGGCAAAAATCGTCTCGCGGGAAACCATCCCGGCCATTCGTAAAAACGTGCTGGCCAAGTGCTATGGCGGCGATATTTCGCGTAAGCGCAAGTTGTTGGAAAAGCAAAAAGAAGGCAAGAAGCGGATGAAGCGCGTAGGTCGCGTGGATATTCCGCAGGAAGCTTTCCTTGCAGTGCTAAGAGTTACCAGCGCCTCAGACGACGATTGAGGTCTACTGCACCCGCACTTCTTGGATTGCAATTCCTAAGTCGCGGATGTCTGGATCAATACGAATGGTTTTGTCTACACGGAATACAACTTTCAACTGCTGTTGCCCAACGAACGCTGCAAGCGGGAATTTCAATAGAAGCGGTTTTGAGCAGTCCTTGATTTGCGTATCCTCGAAGACCACTTTGTTCACCTCAACGGAAAGCCGAATAGGCCCATTTCGCAATTGAGCTTCCCCGCAAAATCCTTTCACTTGTAGCATTTCATTTGCGTTGGAAGGCCCGCCAATAGTGACTTCCGCTGATTTCGGCATCCAACGATACCCATCTTCGGCCGCGTACCAGTCCTTGCTTAGAAGATATGCGAAGAAAGGCACAGCAACAACAACTCTCTTGGGAGTGGCGGCGGACCCTGTGAGAGTTGCCTGATAGCCAAGGGTTGTATTCCTCAAGCGGTCTTTTTCGTATTTGAAAACCACCAGATTGTCTGTGCGAATGCCCAGTTCGAAATCTTCCACTGGCATTGTCAAGGTGGAAAGTTCTTTCATTTCACGGTACGGCTTCAACTGGTCCGCATTTTCCTTGGTGAGGTAAACTCGGGCGGCGCTGACCAACGCGAAGCAATTATGATAAACCCCTTCAATGAAAAGATTTTCGTCAATCCCTTCCAGGACGATGGTTTTTCCAGGGTGCTTCTGGCTGATTTGTTGAACACCTAAAACCATGCTGCGCAGATGATTGCTGCCTTCGCGGTTGGCTTCGGTGATGACGTACGCCAATCTGGCACCGGCGATTGTGTAGACGCCGAGGAACAACAGAGCCACCACGCGCATCCAAACCGGCTTTTCCCACAAAGCAGCTAGTCCACAGCCGAAGGCCATGGCCAGACCTGCGGTGGGTACGGATAGGTAGTAGTCGGAAACATGATTCGGAAGCAATAGAAAGGGGCTCAAGATGATTAGGTACAGTGCGAAGCCGAATAAGATTGCTTTGTCCTTTTTGATTAACGCCCAAGCCAGCAGCGCGAGAATAGCAGCGCCAAGTAGCCCCAGAATCGGATTCCTAAGCCTAACGTCAAGGTGCAAGAACCATTCGGCATTGCGAGGCCAAATGGCCATGGAAGTGTATTCCTGCAGCGTTGTGAAAATACTTGTGCCAATGTTCAAGCCATAAACACCCTGATGGGCTTTGGGTGCGAACCGGTTATGCCAAATTGCATAAGCGATGGTTGCCACGAAAAGCCCAAGAGTTTTCTTCACGTAGCGGGGAGCAAATAACAAAGCGTGAAAACACGCGATGGCAGGATAAACCACATTCAATTCCTGTACTAAAAATCCTGATAAAAATACGGCCCACTGTGCCCATTGATAGCGTGGATTGCCTGTTTCGGTATAGCGGATCCAAAACCAAAAAGCTGTGAGCAAGAACAGTCCGCTCATGATTTGGCTGTAAGCCGATGGCCAACCGACGGGCAAAGCCAACGATGCGTTTACCGCCCAGAGCATGGCGGCTGCAAAGCCTGCCCATTGGTTGCCGGTTAGTCTACGGACAATATTATTCAGCAGCAGTAGATTCAGAAACTGAGTGATCAGAGCAAGAACATGATGGGGTGTTGCGTTTAGGCCGAACACTGCCGGCAAAATCATGAACTGGGCTCGCTCGCTTAATGGCCGCCAGGTTCCTTGAGCCATAGGAATGGTAAGCACTTCCCACAGGCTGGTTGCGGCGGCTTGTTGGTTTAAGTAGAGCCAGGAAAAATCATCCTGGAAAAACCAGGAATCCCAAAGATTCCAATAGAGCAGCGCGCAGACGATCAGCGGCAGCGTGTAGAAAATTGTGCTTCGTTTATCGATGGACGTCAACATTTCAGCGTACCTCAATTCGTTGAATAGCCAAACCAAGAAGTCGCTTATCGAAATCCACTTTCGAGACTTTATCCAGTGCAAGTACCACTTCCAAATTGTTTCCGGCACCCTCAGGAATAGGGAATTTGAATTCCAGGCCTGAGCCGCATTGGGGAATGTGGACCGGTACCAACTGCTTTCCGGCAATGGTCACCGTCAACCGGAAAGGTGCGTCACGCTGTTGTGCTTCGGCGCAGGAACATGTGAGGTGCAACGCTTGCCTTGCGGTCCGAGGACCGCCGATGGAAAAGACTGCACGCTGCGACATCCATCGATGACGTGCCTCTGCTTGATACCAGCCGGAAGTAAGATATGCATCAAACAACTCGCTACCGGGATCAATTCGCGTGGGGGGACCTTCTTCCCTCACACGTTCACGCATTCGAGCGGTATAGGAATTCGTCGTCTCAATGAACTGCTGATTCGCGAAACGCAGCACTAAACCCGTTCCTTTTTCAATGCTGTGAAGAACGGAGGCTGCCGGCAATCCATATTCGGAAAAATCCGTCATTCCATCCCAGGGCGCAAGTGACGCGGCATTTTCGGGAGTAAGGTATATACGATAAATTCCGATCAGCCGGAAGGGGTGATGAAAGAAGGCGTAAGTGAATAGTTGATCGTCAATGCCCTCAAGGAAAATATTCTGGTTTCTTTGTTTCCCTTTCAGTTGATCCACGCCCAACACAAGACTCTTGATTTGCGAGCTATCCATTCTCACTTTTCGGCAACTGATCCAAGCCGAGTATGCGGAAGGAACAACGTGCAGAGCGGTTAGTAAAACTGCGAAAGCTCGCACAGCCGTGCCTGCCGTCCATGCTGTGCGCAGCGCACTGGAGGCCAATAACGCTAAGCCGATAGTTGGAACCACAAGATAGTATTCGGAAACATGGTTTGGAACAAGCAGGTAAGGTGCCACGCTCAACAAAAACCAGGCCAAGCCAAAGACTGCACATCGTTCTTTGCGGCCCTCAAAAAACAAGTAGGCCGCTAACGCCGACGAAATCAAAGCCACCACGCCCATCGCCAATCCTGGGGGCAGAGAAACGAAAGTGGAAAGTTTTTCCGGCCAAAGGGAAAGGATCCAATATTGGAACAATGCGGGCAGCGTTTTCGCTCCCAGCTCAACCACATAGACTCCTTCGTGGGCTGTCTTTGCAAAGTAGTGATGAGCTGCCGCGTAAACAATACTGACCGGCACCAACCATGCTGCCGAACGTAGATAATTACGAGCGAAGAAGAAGGCGTAAGCTACAGCCAACCCCGGATAGACAACATTTTCCTCCAGCACTCCAAACCCAAGCAGGAACACCACCCACTGCCAATAGTCGTACTTTCTATCGCCCGTTTCTGTGTAACGAATGAACAGGAATAAGGCCAGCAGAAGCGTGAACGCGCAAAGGATTTGGTTGTACGCCGAGGTCCATGACATTGGCCAGAACAGAACACTGTTGGAGCACCACAGCATTGCCGTCAACAGGCCACCGGCGGCGGACCCGGTTAGGCGTGTGGCGATTCGATTGAGCAGGATCAGGCTGCCGAATTGGGTGAACAGAACGAGCAGGCGATAGGGCAATGCATCAAGATCGAACAGTTCACGAAACACCATGAAATAGGCTCGCTCGCTGATGGGGCGGATGGTGCCTTGAGCCATGGGCTGGAATAAGGTCCGAAAAAGCTGAGGGAAAGTGGTCCATTCGTCGCTGAGTCCTAACCATGCAAAGTCGTCTTGTTGAAACCAGCAGAAGATGCCGTGCCAATACAAAACTGTGCAGTAGGCAAGAGGGAGTAGAAGCGAAAGTAGCAATGTCCAACTTTTGAATTTGGAGGGCTTCAAGAATCCTAGTTTACTTGCTCGGCAGAGGCTGGGTCACCATTTTGTAGAATAAGAAAATGAAACTACGCCTGCTATCTGCCATTCTGTTCACATCTTTGGTTTTGGCTGAAGAATTGACGCCTGCTGAAAAATTGTTTCAGGAGCAGATGACCAATGTTGTAATGGCAGGTTTCTATAGCCATGGCGATAAGGCCGAGTTGAAAGAAGATCGCTACGTAATTGAGCGCATTTCCAAATTGAAGGACGACATTTGGAAGTTTGAAGCGCGCGTGCAGTACAACAAGAAGGATATGAAAATCGCCATCAACGTGCCGGTGAAGTGGGCTGGTGATACGCCCGTAATTTCGCTTACCAACTATGCGGTTCCAGGCTTCGGTAGCTTTTCAGCCCGCGTAGTTATTTACGATGGAGCATATGCTGGCACTTGGGGCGACAGCAAACATGGTGGCAAAATGTTTGGAAAACTCAGTAAAGCAGAACCCGTTGTAGAAACGAAGTAAACCGATTACGGAGCCGCCATGCGCAAGCATGCGGTTTTCCCTTTTTGAGGAATCCGCATGCTCGTGCAGGGCAGCTCTGCACAATTTGCTAGTGCATGTGCAGTGCGCGTGCCAATCCCTTATCGTTCCGCACATGCCAGATGCGTGCATCCAACACATAGTGTGTGAATGCGAAGCCCCAAACGGCAGCCTTGATCAGTTCCACCGCCTGACCAACCATCACAGGCACAAAAGCGATAAACAAATTCAGCCCAATCGCCACCAGCAGATAAACACCTAGTCCGCCTTTGGCCAGCGTTGCGGCGAAGCCATGCTTTTCTGCAGCTTCGTCGCTTTCCAAATAACGGTTCTTGTTGTGAAACCAAAGCAGACGATGATACTGCAGACTATGGAACATGCCCAGCGGAATACCTGCCCGAATAATCCCCTCAGCCCCAAACTGGGAAGCATAGCGGAACGCAATCCATTGCAGAGGAACCACTAACGCCAGTAACAACATCTTAGGCCCATTCGTTGGTTTCCCTGCTCGGTACTTTTGCAATTGGAACCAGAAGAAGTAAGCAGCAAATACAAGGTAAACGCAGACGGCTGTGCTGGCCATGAATTGCACCGCCGCCCACTTACCAATCCATTCCTGAGTGTTCACCACAAACAATGCCAAAGGCAGAACTAGGGACGCCAACAAGTACCAACGGTCCAATTTAAAATCCCAGGGATCCCTGTCCGCGTTCTTGGCTTTATACAGCATCACAAAACCAAAGTGTTGCTTGACGATATGGAAGTGCTGCCAGCAGATGGCAAACAGATAGAATAGCGAGGTGTATCCCAAGCTGACCGCAAATGGTCCAATCAGCGAGAACGGAATGAGGATCCATAACCACATTCCCAACCGAGAGCGCTCCTCTTTATCAAAATAAGTACGGGTAACCGTAGCCAACACATGCGGACCGTCAATGCCGAACATCCAGAGAATGTATAAAGGTTCTACCGGGAAACCGGCCACCATCAATGCGATTGCGAAATAGCCGATCAACCCCGATCCGATAAACCAGGTTAAGTCCTCACGCTGGTTGATAATCCAGTTCGCGTTCAATGGCCGAATTGCTGTTATTTCAACGGATGCGGTGCTCAAGATTGCCCTTGATCATGAATCGGACAACAAACATGGGAACTTTAGGTTTCATTCACTCTAAGCTTCATGGTGCAATAGACTTATGTCCTTTTCCGGCCTGCGAGTGCTGGCGCTTGAATCGCGTCGAGCCACCGAAATTGCCCAATTGATCCGCAACAATGGCGGCGACCCGGTGGTGGTTCCGGCCTTGCGTGAAGTGCCCATTGAAGACAATCAGGAAGCCTTCGCTTTCGCTAAGCGCCTATTTGCCGGCGAGTTCGACATGATGATTTTCCTTACCGGTGTTGGTGCCCGCGCCCTGGAAACTGTGATCGCTTCAAAGTATCCCGATGGTCCAACTCTGCGCCAGGAGTTGCGCAAACTCGCTGTTGTTGCCAGGGGTCCAAAGCCAATGGCGGTACTTCGCGAATGGGAAGTTCCGGTGGCCGCTTCAGCCGCTGAACCGAATACTTGGCGGGAAATTTTGGTTGCGATTGAAGGACGCAAGGAACGCCGCATCGCAGTGCAAGAGTATGGACGGGCCAGCACAGAACTCTACGCAGCGCTTGAACAAAGAGGCGCAACTGTAAGTCCAGTGCGCGTGTATCAATGGGCCATGCCGGAAGATCCAGATCAGCTTCGCTTCACCGTTCGCCGAATCATGTCCGGCGAGTTTGATGTGTTGGTGATTACCACTGGAGTTCAAATTACTCATCTGATGCAGATCGCCAAGCAAGACGGCGTTGAGAGCCAATTGCGAGCAGCGCTCGGCCGTATCGTCGTGGCATCCATCGGACCATCCTCAACGGAAACACTTGAAGAGCACGGTATCACTCCTGATATGATGCCTACTCACCCCAAAATGGGATTCTTGATCAAGGAAGCTGCTGAGCAGGCTCCCGGTATTCTTGAAAGGAAGAGCGTTCATGACAACTACCCGACGAAACGCATTACGTAACTTATTGGCCTTCACTGCAGGTTCGCCGCTATTCGCGCAATCTCCCGATGCACTTCGCGAAAAGGTGAACGATGAAGATGTTCTCGGGCCGGTGAATGTCCACGAATTCGAAATCGTCGCCCGTAAGAAGTTGCACAAGCTGGCTTACGATTTTATCGCCGGTGGAGTGGAAGACGAAGTAACGTTGCGAGCCAATCGTGCAGCATTCGATCATACGTTTTTGCTGCCCCGTGTGATGGTGGATACATCGAAAGTGGATCTGCGGCTAAGACTGCTTGGGATGGACCTGGAATCTCCTATCATCATCGCCCCCAGCGGTGGCAAGAACCTGGTGCTTCCTAGTGCTGATGAAGTAGTGGCAACGGCCGCACTGGCCTCAAAGACGGCTATCTGCTCCGCCACCGGCGTTCAGAAATTACTGTCCGAGGGCAAGCCGCTGAATTGGTGGTCAAACACCATCGGATCACCTACAGAAGAATCTGCACGCACGTACGCTAAGCGAGTTCAGGAAAGCGGCGGCAAGGCAATTGTGCTCACAGTGGACAATCAGTATCAATCGAACCGCGATCGCAATAACCGGAACAAGTTCGATTACGGCTATATGCAAACTGGTGTGCCGCCAGCATCCGGTCAAAAGCCGCGACGTCCCGCAACTGCCGCTATGTGGGAGCCGCACACTCCTGGCATGACCTGGAACTATATTGGCTGGCTGAAATCAGGCGCGAAGATTCCAGTGATTGTAAAAGGAATTCTTAACCCGGAAGATGCTGCCCTTGCGGTGCAAAACGGTGCGGATGCGATTGTTGTTTCCAATCACGGCGGCCGTCAAATGGATACCGTCATTGCAACGCTCGATGCTCTGCCAGCTTGTGTGGATGCGGTGGGCGGCAAGATTCCGGTGCTGATGGACGGCGGCATCAGGCGCGGTACCGATGTTGTTAAGGCGTTGGCATTGGGCGCTAAAGCAGTGTTGATCGGTCGCGCGCCACTATGGGGTTTGGCAGCCTACGGACAGCCCGGAGTGGAACGCGTACTTTGGATGCTGAATGCCGAATTGAAATTGGCGATGGGTTTAGCTGGCACTCCGGCACTGGGCGCAATTAATCGCAAGCTTGTGAAGCAGCACCTCTAGCAATGTAAAATAGGGGATGGGTTCCTTTGATTGGCGCACAGCCGCTGATGCGCTTAACTTTTCCTCGCTTCCATTGATTGATCGCTTGTTTTTAACTTGCGACGGTACACTGACGGATATTATTGAGGCGGCTTTTTTAGAACCAATAAACCTTACAAAGCTTTCCGTCACTTCTTCTTTGACAAGCGCGCCAATCGAAGAGTTGGACTTGAAATCCGGCGAACCAATCATGCGGCGGGAAATTTTGTTGCAGGGTGAAAACAGCCAGACTACTTACATGTATGCCGAGACAGTGGTGGCCCTGGACGGTCTGCCCGCAGCGTTACGCGAGCAACTGGCCAATACAGACATTCCGATTGGCCGCCTAATGATGCAGCATAAATTGGAAACCAGAAAAGAACTCCTCAAAATTTGGCGAGTACCCACCAACGATGTTTCTCTTTTCTTCGGATCTGAAAAGCAAGGTGGGCTGATCGCACGCACTTTTCGAGTGTTCAGCGGTGGCCGGCCCGTCATGCTGATTTCGGAATATTTCCCAGTGGCTTTGTAGGACGCGTCGCCACTTCAATCCTCGTCAATCTTTCAAACGCCTCATCATTCGTTGCTCCGCACATCTCTGCCGATGCTCGTAAGCTGGAACACACCGCTGGCCGTTGAGGAGATCCGAACAGCAGGCATAGATTATCCGCGCTCAATTGGATGCAACGTTCGTAGGCCGCTTTTCCTTGCGGCATTCCAGGAATCGGCGAAGAAATGGAAGGAACAATACAGCAGGCCGCACAGCCCGCCCGGCACTCCATGCCTTAGCCCACCTCTTCGTTGGCCCGCCGCAGCAGTGCCCTCATATACGCCACGCAGTAGGCTGTTCCTGCTCGTCGTATGCCGGTGTCGCCTGCCAACTGCGGAACATGATCGGGAACAATAGAGCCATTGAATTTCACCTTCCGCAATGCCCTCATCACCTGATACATATCCATGTACCCTTCATCGGGAAATGTCTCCACGAACTGCGGCAGTGGTGAACTAACGTTGCGGAAATGAATGTCGATAATTTTTCCGCGTCCGCCAAAGTCGCTGATCATTTCAAAAACATCTTTTCCCATCTTCGTGCCACCTTCCGACCACGTACCAACGCAGAACGTCAGTCCCCAATGCTTGCTTCCGCCGGCGATTTGTTCAGCCCGTTTATAGCCATCGTAGTTCACAAATACTTTTGCCACGCCATTCATTTTCGCCAGCGGAGGATCATCCGGATGTAGCGCCAACTTCACATTTGCTTCGGCAGCAACCGGAAGCACGGCCTTCATGAAGTAGGTGTAGTTGGCCCAAATGTCGTCGGCGGAATATTCGCGATCATGCATTTGTTTTTCCACTTTGCCCCGGAAATCGTCCACCTTGAATTCCCGCGCCTTATAGCCGCGTTCGGTGATTACTTCCGAAGTTGTGTAAGTGTTCCCTGGATGGAAATCGTAGTTTGAAACTGGAATACTCAGCTTCCCTAAATTCTGCAAGAACGTTCGGTATTCTTCAATTTTCTTTTCTCTCCCAGGCCGTCCCAACTGCACATCCAAATGACGATAGGCGTAATGGACAGCCGAAAATATCTTCATTCCAAACTTATCCAAACGCTGTTGAGTTGCCCGCATGTAATCGAGCGATGCTTCCTCGCCAAATTCAATCCGCGTCCAACGAATTCCGATTTGCTTCAAGAACAGCAGATCGTCATCGCTCATGCTGCGGATGGGCATCCTGTGAGAGATCTTAATATTCGCGGCGTCGTATTCCGCAATCACTCTCGTTGCGCCAAACGATGGTGCAACTCCAGCCAGCCCGCACAATCTTAAAAGTTCCCGTCGCTTCATACCTTTGAAGACCTCCCGAATCCCAGAGTATACAAGCTCTGGGAGTCACATATAGCATGCTATTCTTCGTTGCATGTCCGATTTTGATTTAGCCGCCGCCGCGCGCCGCGAAATGGCCGCTGCAGGCTTCAACCCAACGTTTCCTCCGGAAGCCGCAGCACAGTTGGCAGCCATTGCCGCTCGTCCTGCGCCCGTGCCATCGAAAGATGTGCAGGATCTTCGTCAATTGCCGTGGTCGTCCATTGATAACGACACTTCGCGCGACTTGGATCAAATTGAATTCGCCGAACGTACGCCTGCTGGAATCCGAATTCTGGTTGGTATAGCTGACGTTGACGCCGCATTGGACTTGCACTCCGCACTGGACGAACATGCCGCCTCCCAGACCACTTCCGTCTACACAGGTGTGGTCACGTTTCCAATGCTGCCGGAGCAGCTTTCCACTGATTTGACTTCGCTCAATGAACAGGGAGGCCGTTATGGAATCGTCATTGAATACACCGTTGCTCCCGATGGCTCTATTGTCAATTCCGCAACCTATCGTGCACTAATTCGGAATCAGGCGCAGCTCACTTATAGTGCCGTTGGCCCCTGGCTGGAAGGCTTGGCACCGATCCCTCCGAAGCTTGCGGCATCACCTCAACTTGCGGCACAAGTCAAACTGCAGGACGAAGCGGCCTGTTCAATGCGAACCATGCGCCATAAACTGGGAGCCCTTGATTTCGATCGTACTGAAGCCCAGGTGTCGTTTCAAAATGGCAAGGTGCAAGGGTTAGCCGCACGCAAGAAAAATCGTGCGGGCGATCTGATTGAAGATTTCATGATCGCTGCAAACCAGGTGATGGCCCAAGCCTTGGCGAGTTCCGGCCGTTCGTTTATTCAACGAGTTGTGAAGTCGCCGGAACGTTGGGATCGCATCGAACGGTTAGCCGCAACTTACGGCGAAACATTGCCAACGGATGCCAACTCAGCAGCATTGAACGAGTTTCTGAAGAAGCGCAAACTCGCTGACCCGCTCCATTACCCCGATCTTTCCCTGGCGATCATGAAATTGATGGGCCCCGGCGAGTATACTGTTTCACTCCACGGCCAACCTCCCGATGGACACTTCAGCCTTGCAGCCCAAAGCTATTCCCATTCCACTGCCCCAAACCGTCGCTTTGCGGACATCGTTACGCAGCGATTATTGAAGGCGATGTTGACCGGTCTGACATCGCCGTATTCTGATGAGGAACTACAAGCACTCGCACGCAATTGCAGCCTTAAGGAAGATGCTGCACGGAAGGTGGAGCGCAAGATGGATAAGCGCATTGCCGCTGTTGCACTCGAAGGCCGCATCGGAGATTGGTTCCACGCAGTTGTAACGGGTGTCACGCCTAAGGGAACGTTTGTGCGTGTATTGGAACTACCCGCAGAAGGACGTTTGGTGCGTGGGGAGGATGAAGTGGATGTTGGTGATCAGATCAAAGTTCAATTAGTGCACACCGATCCGCAAACTGGGTTTATTGATTTTGGCCAATGATATGGTGAAGACCTAATGAATCGCCAACCCTTGCGGGATCGCTGATCCGTCCCCTCGAGCGTCTGAAGCACCATAATTGACGCTATTAGCTGCGTCGCGCATCACCGCCTGCCCCACTCCCACTCCGGTCGTTGTAAATGTGCCTAGAACTTTCACGATGTGTCCACGCCGCCTAAGTGCTTCTTGCACTTCGAGCGTCACACGCGACTCCATGTTGACGGCACAATCGTTCCTGCTACTTGCTGGTGCGAAGCGAGGAGCGTCCATGGCAGCCTGCACATTCATGCCATAGTCCGCAATGTTTGAAACGAATTGGGCGTGTGAATAGGGCTGGGTGGGTCCGCCCATAATTCCGAATCCGATATGCATGTCGCCCTTTTCAAGAAAAGCGGGAATAATTGTATGAAGAGGACGCTTCTGCGGAACGAGTGCATTTGCATGCGCGGGGTCCAACCGGAAATAGGCACCGCGGTTCTGGAGATGGAACCCCATGCTCCTAACATTGACTCCAGAGCCCCCCGCACCAGCCAAGCTTTGTATCCAGGAAGCGATGTTACCGTCTTTGTCGATCACTGAGAGATAGGTTGTATTGCCACTTGTGGAAAGTTCCTCGCCCGAAGCGGCGGCACAGTTTGCCCGCGCGTGATCTATAGTAGAGGCACGTCGGCGGGCGTATTCTTTCGAGAGCATGGGACTCACAGGTACTTTCACGAAGCGCGGATCGGAGACGTGTTTCCACAAGTCCGCCCACGCAAGATGCATGGATTCAATCCGCCAATGCAACGAGTCGGCACCGTTTGCTGGCCACTTTGACAAGTCCCCTGCCTCCATAATATTAAGCATTTCCAACGCACCGATTCCAGAACCGTTGGGTGGCAATTCATAAACAGTCCAACCACGATAGTTAGTCGAGATCGGTGTAACCCATTCTGGTTCCCAATCCGTAAGGTCAGATGCCTGCATGCGGCCTCCTAAACTACTCGAAGTCTCGAGAATGGCTTTGGCGATGGCCCCCTTATATACGGTGTCTGGACCTTGTGAAGCGATAAGCGCAAATGCCTTCGCAAGGTCTGGATTGCGGAATATTTGGCCAACGACAGGTGCCTTGCCACTGGGAAGAAAAATGTGCGGAGCTGCTTCGGGCTTCGAGTAAAGAGTACCTCCCCTGCTCCAGTCATCAGCGATTCTCTCTGTAACGGGGAAGCCGTTCTTTGAATAAGCGATAGCATGTTAGAAGAGTTCTTTCCAGGGCAACTTACCATAACGTTTATGCATGGCGGCCCATCCCGCAACTGCGCCGGGCACGGTTACTGAATGGATACCTGTGCTGGGCATCGTCTTCTGGCCTTGCTGTTTAAGAAAGTCGATGGTGAGTTCTTTTGGTGCCCAACCGCTCGCGTTCAGGCCCTGTAACTTGCCGTCTTTTGCGTTCCAAACCATCGCAAAGAGATCTCCACCTATGCCGTCCATCATCGGTTCAGTTACGGCAAGTACGGCGTTGGCCGCAATGGCGGCGTCTACTGCCGAACCACCCTTGGCCAGGATATCGGCACCAGCCTGCGATGCCAAGGTTTGAGATGTTGCGACAATCCCCTGAGTAGATATTGTCATTGATCGTCCCTGCTCACGGCCCAGAGGAGTTTGGGCTACGAGATCGAAGACCAGGATCGCAATTGGCGCAATAATTCTCATGATTTCCTATCTGGTCAAAGTCTAGGTTGAAAGCATATCACAAGCAAACTGACTGCTTCAGTGCGATTCGCAAATGAAACCACTGCTCTGATTAAATATCAGCCTAAACTGCGATAATGAAACTGTGAGCACGCAACCCCTTACTCGGCTGACCGAACAGGACTACCTCGCCGCTGAAAGGGCCTCGGCTTACAAGAGTGAATTTGTGGGCGGAGAGATTTATGCCATGTCCGGTGGGACTTCGCGCCACTCGAATCTTGCCTCCAGGTTGATTTTTCAACTAAGCATTTACCTGGAAGGATCCACCTGCCGTGTTTTCACTTCCGATCTTCGTATTCGTGTTCCGCAGGGTGATTACTTTTATCCAGATGCATCTGTAGTTTGCGGCGCCGTAGAAACTACCGACGATAAGAAAGATGTTTGCACTAACCCCATACTGCTGGTGGAAGTTCTTTCCCCATCTACTGCTGACTATGATCGAGGACTCAAATTTGAGCATTACCGGCAAATCCCATCGTTGATGGAATATCTGATCATTCACAGTGACTCTATCCACATTGAGCACTACTCTCGCCAGCAGGATGCATCATGGGTCTTGCGCGAGTATCGTGGCCAGGGCGACAAAGTGCCGCTGCCCGCTGTCAAATGTGAATTATTGCTCGGTTCGGTTTATGCCGGTGTAATGGAACTGGCAGGCTAACCCCACCACTTTTCCCCATCTGCCAAATGAGCCTTCGCAACATCTGGATTAATGTCCACGCCTAGTCCGGGCTTGTCATTTACCTTTACGAATCCGTCTACAATATACGGCCCATCCAGCAGCAGTAGTTGATCCATCCATCCGCCTTGGCCGGTCACTGTTTCGCATGCCAGGTAATCTCGAATCGATGCAGCCCATTGGCACGTTGCCCAAGTATTCAACTGGCTCCCGGTATTGTGATTGGCCATGGGCAGGCCCCAAACATCAGCCATATCGGCAATGCGTTTGGTCTCCAGAAAGCCGCCGGAGTTACGCAGGTCTGGATGCAGAATATCGCATCCTTGGTTGATGATGAAGTCTTTGAAGCCCTGTCGCCTTGCAAGATTTTCACCAGTACAAATAGGCACTCGTGATGAAGCAACCAGCCGTTTCCACGAATCGGAATATTCCACGCCCAACGGATCTTCCAGCCACATGGGCTTAATGCTCTCCACCGCTTCAGCAATCTGAATGGACGTACGCAGGTCGTATTCCCAATGGCAATGCACCATAATGTCGCGATCAAATCCAATCGCTTCCCGGCAATTTTCAAAGCCCTGTCGAACCTGGATCAGTTCCCTAGTCGTCAACACACGGTTACTTTTGTCACGCGCCTTGTCTGTGGATGAGTTGGAGTGGGGGAAGCCGAATTTATGGCCAGTGAATCCGCTTTTATCAGCCTTGATCTTCGCTGCCCAATCGCGGCAGGAGGCTTTGTCCAGCATGTTCGAAGGTGCTGCATGATCATAAACGCGCACTTTATCGCGAAACTTTCCACCCAACAAAGTGGTCACCGGTTGACCCAATAACTTACCGGCTAAATCCCAAAGGGCCATCTCAATTCCGCTGGCTGCCCTCATGAAATTGTGCGCTGAACCATCCGTCCGCGTTCCACTCAAGTTGGCGGTGCGATCGCCCAGCATCGTATAGAGCGTATCAATTTCCAGCGGATCCTTTCCCAGCAACCAGGGCTTAATATCGTGGATCTGCTCTTTTACGCCAACGCCGGGCGAGCCATAGGCTTCCCCGATTCCGTAAGTCCCCTCATCGGAAATAATCTTCACCAGCAGATACGTTCGATTGCCCTTCAGTGTCATCGTCTGAACATCACGAATCTTGAAGCGTTTACGCTCTGCAGCAATTAGTCTATTGAAGGAAGTTAGAAAAGGAAGGGTAGCGGTGGAAAGAAATTGGCGGCGGCTTGGCATTGGGAATCTCCTGACTGTGAGAAATGCGATTCTCTCACAATCAGGAGACCGTTGGAGTTCTTACTTCTTCTTAGCTTCAAACGGACGGCCCTGGCCGCCATCACGCATGCTCTCGCCTTTCAACATGCTGCCGTCAACCTTACCGGTGTAGGTTGTCTTCATTTCGCCATTTGGGGTGGACATCACAGCGGAAAACGAGAAGCTGTCGCCGTCGATTTTGCCGTCTTTGATTTCCGACTTACGTGGTTCCATATCGCCCATCGTCATCGCAATGGATCCCGTCAGCTTATTGCCGTCAGATTTCAGATCAAACGTTTGAGTGATGGTCATTGACTGGCCATCGCGTTCCATCTTTCGTTCCGATACCCACTTGCCGTCAATTGATCCAGCGAATGCTGCGCTGGCTGCTAATGCCAAGCACAGAAAAATGTTTGTGAAAAGTTTCATGTAATTTCCTTAAGACGCTAGATTCGTTCCCTCGGGGGGCGAAAGTATTTCCGCACTTCCAGCGCTACTCAGTTTAGCGGCTCAAACCGGTTTTGGGTTACTGGAATTTTTGCATTTGCTGCCATCTTACAAATCTTTACAATGTTGACTGAAGAAACTATTTGCTACGAGGCTTCTCTTCAGCGGGTGTAACGGTAACTCCCTCTTGGATCTCGTCGCTTGGATTTACCACCAGCCGTTCACCTCCTTCTAGCCCACTCAGGATTTCGATCTGACCGCCTAAATCGCGACCCACCGTCAGTTTCTTAAAGCGAATTACGTTGCCTTTATCCAGTGTTGCCACATACATACCATCGGAACGGACAACCGGAGTATCGCCGGGAATTAGCACGGGCACCGAAGATCGCACCGATTGAATCCGGATTTCCCCAGTCATGCCAGGCATCAGCAAGCCATCAGAATTTGCGATGCGAATCTGCGTCAACATTGTACGGCTGGCAGGTTCTAACGCGTGGGCAACGTTCAGAATTCGTCCATTCCAGACTCTGCCAGGATATTCCGGCATACGTAAGGCAGCCGCAGTTCCGGGGCGCATCGCTGCTGCATCGTTCTGTGGAACGGCAACGTTAAATTCCATCTCACGGGCATCAGCTAGTCGAAACAGGTCACGCCCACTGGCCACTGCGGCTGCTGTGATCAAGTTGCCTACCTCGCAATTCCGCACGGTAATCACGCCGTCGAAAGGAGCCACTACTCGCTTAAATGCCGTCAGACGCAGGAAGCGTTCAATTTCAGAATTCACTGCTCGCTTGCCTTCTTCGGCCGCTTCCACATTGGCCTGGGCAGCGGCTGCTTCCGCTGCTCGCACATCGCGAACTGCTCTTCGCTCATCTAGTTCCGATTTTGATGTGATGCCTTCTTTTACCAATTTTTCTGTACGATCAAATTGCACCTGCGCCAAATTCAGATTAGCTTGCGATAAGCGAAGAGCCGCCATGGTTGCTCCGCTCTGCGCTTTGAACTGATCATAACGGTAGCGGGATTGCCGCAGTTGCTCATCCAGTTCCGGCGAATCAATTTCCGCCAATAACTGGCCGGCCTTCACCCGATCCCCCAGGTCCACGGTCCGCAGTTTGATGTAGCCATCGGCCCGTGCATAAATCGTGGATTCCACCGCAGCTGTCAATGCTCCTGTAAAGGAAAGCTCTGCCGTTGATGCCGCGCGCTTAGCCTTCGCCGTGCTCACAATAATTCCGGCGGGTTTGCTGGTTGAAGCAAGCAGCCTATCCTCACGTGCTTTCCACGGTTTATATCCGGTGTAGAAAAGGCCGGCAAACACCAGCGCTGTAATCAGCAACATGGCATAGTGCCGCTTTGATGTCCGAGGCCCATCCAGTAACTTTTCAGGGTTATCCATTAAGAGTGAGCTCCAGGCCCGGGAAGCATTAGTTCCCCCGTCGGCGACTTCCGCCGCAACAAGCTATACATCACAGGGACAAAGAACAACGTGGCGAACGTAGCCATCACCAGGCCCCCAATTACCGCACGTCCCAAGGGCGCATTCTGTTCGCCGCCCTCGCCCATGCCCAGCGAAATGGGCAGCATGCCGATAATCATCGCTAGCGCTGTCATAATCACCGGACGCAACCGAATGTAACCAGCCGATAGCGCCGCTTCTACCGCATCCTGACCGGCACGCCGTTGATCGTTGGCAAAGGTCACCAATAGAATGCTGTTGGCCGTGGCCACTCCAATGCTCATAATTGCCCCCATAAGGGAAGGCACGGAAATGGTGGTTTGCGTTACAAACAAGATCCACAAAATTCCACTGAACAATCCAGGCAATGCCATCAGGATGATAAATGGATCCAGCCAGGACTGAAAGTTCACCACCATCAGCAAGTACACCAGCAATATGGCGAACAACAATCCAAATGCCAGGCGCGAGAAAGACGTGCGCATAGTCTCCACTTGACCGCGCACTGCAAGTGTCATTGCCGGGGGCAGCTTCGCTTGAAATTCTTCTACTACTTTGCGAACGTCCGTTGCCACCGCACCAAGATCACGATCCTGAACGTTTGCATACACGTCGAACACTGGCTGCACGTTGTAGTGGCTAACATTCACCACCGATTGTGTTCTTTCAAAATGTGCCATGTTTCCCAAGATCTGGGTACTGGCGGGTCCGGCAGCCCCCGTTAGCGGCGTACGGTAAATGTCATCCATGGAGGTGACTTTCGATTGCGGCGTTTGCAAGGCAACCAGATAGCTAACGCCGTTCTTGGGGTTCAACCAGAAGCCCGGCGATATTTGTGTTGTTGAAGTGAGCGAAATCAGCAAACTGTTCGCCACATCGCGCTGCGTAAAGCCGACCTGCTGGGCGCGGTCACGATTCACATTCACTTTAATTTCCGGGCCGTCCATTACTTGATGCACATGAACGTCCACTGCTCCAGGAATGCGTGCAATGCGGTGCTCAATTTCCTTAGCAAGCTTGTAACCTTGAATTTCTTGACGGGAACCAATTTGAACATCGATTGGGGCTGGCAAACCGAAATTCAAAATCTGGTTAGTCATATCCGCCGGCTGAAAGAAGAAAACCAGTGTTGGATATTCGCGGCGTAACCGTTCGCGCAATGCTGCCACGTAGTCCTTGGTCTTGCGGCTGCGTTCCTTTTTCAGGGAGATCAAAATCTCGCCATCCGCAGCACTAATCGTTGCCGAATCACTAAATGCAAGATTGAAACTAAGCGTAGGCAATCCAATGTTGTCCAGGATGGTTTCCAGTTCATTCGCCGGAATTTCTTCGCGAATGGTCCGTTCCACACGTGCAAAAATCTGCTCGGTCTCTTCTACTCGCGTGCCTGAAGCAGCCCGCACGTGCAGCCGCATCAACCCTGCATCCACGTCCGGGAAAAAGTCCTGACCAATCAGCGGATACAAGAGACCGGAAGCGGCAGTGAACAGCAGGAAGCCACCCGCGATCACCACACGATGGTGCAGAGCCCAGGCCAGCCACTGCGCATATCCTGCACGGAACTTTTCAAATTGATGGTGAAATGCAAGATGCGCCGACCAGATCCAATCGCCCTTTACTTCAATACCCTGTTCTAGCTTTTCGTAATTTTCGGCTTCAGCGGGTAACAGGTAGCGCGCCATGGTTGGTACCAGTGTTCGCGAAAGCAAGTAGGATGCAGCCATAGCGAAAACCACTGCCATTGCCAGAGGAGTGAACAAAAACTTTGCAGTACCTGTGAGGAAGATGACGGTTACAAATACGATGCAAATGGAAAGGGTGGAAACAAATGTGGGAACAGCAATTTGCTGTGCACCATCAAGAATCGCTGCCAGGATTGGTTTGCGCTGCCCCAGGTTGCGATGGATGTTCTCAAGCTCCACCGTCGCATCGTCAACCAGAACACCCACGGCGAGGGCCAGGCCGCCCAGCGTCATTGTGTTAATTGTTTCTCCGCAGAGGTACAGCACAAACAGAGAAGTCAAAATGGAAAGGGGAATGGAAATACAAACCATCAAAGTGCTGCGCCAACTTCCCAGGAACAGCAGGATCATCAAGGCAGTTAAGAAGGCGGCGATCGCGGCTTCATGCAGCACGTTGGAAATGGCGGCGCGGACGAAAATGGATTGATCAAAAAGCCGTTCTACTTTCAATTCCGGTGGCAAGCCTTGGAGTACTTTCACCAATTGAACTTTGATGCTTTCGATAATGTCCAGCGTGGAAGCCTTGCCGCTTTTCAGCACGGTTAATAAAGCTCCGCGGCTGCCATCGTGCCGCACGATGTTGCTTTGCACTGCATACCCGTCACGGATGTTCGCAACGTCTTTGAAATGGATCAGAGCATTGCCGGACATCTTCACTGGGATGTTGCCGAAATCCTCCAATGCCTCAGGACTGGAGTTCAAGCGGATGTTATATTCCCGTTCTTCAATTTTTGCGGTGCCTGCCGGCAGGATCAGATTTTGCGAATTCATCGCCGCGCTTAAATCGCTTGCCGAAACGCCGCGAGCCTGCATGGCGGGTAAATCCAGATCCACCATGATCTGCCGCGCACGTCCGCCGTATGGGGTGGGCATGGAGGCACCCTGCACTGTGGCGAGTTGAGTACGAATGAAGTTCTGGCTTAAATCGTAGAGTTGCTGCTCGCTCAAGGTTCGGCTACTCAACGCCAGTTGCAGAACGGGTACTGTGGCCGCGTTGTACTTCAGAATCGCGGGTGGAGTGATCCCCGGCGGCATCACACGCAGAATGCCTCCAGCAAGAGCACTGATCTGCGCAATGGCCATTTCCACTTTTGCGCCAGGGTGAAAATAGATACGAACTACGCTTGCGCCTTGAATGGATTGCGATTCAATATGTTCAATGTCGTTTACTGTTGTTGTGAGTCCACGCTCAAAGGCAGTGGTAATGCGCTTGGCCATCTCATCCGCGGAGATGCCTGCATAACCCCAAATAACGTTGACTACCGGAATATCAATTTCCGGAAAAATATCAATCGGCATTTGAAAGCCGGCCAGTAAACCAAGCACGCCAATGAGTACCGACATTACAACGAAGGTATATGGGCGATTAAGAGCTAGGCGAACAATCCACATTTAGGGTGAGACGGGGGTTACATTTAGTGTACCCACAGTTTGGATTCAGAGATCCTGGAGACACTGGACAGTGGTAACAATTCGATAGACGGAGATCCGGGACGGTGGTAACAATTTGATGAATGGCATTAGCAAAACTTGAGGAATATATGACCGATTTGGCTGGGCCAGACAGGGTAGTCCCTTTTTTAGGGTTGGCGTGGCCTGCGAAATCTGGGACGGGGCTGCAACTTCGTTTGAAAATATTCTTCTTAAGGAAAACTTGAAGGAATTGCACCCCCGTCCCGGAGTTTCGCGAACTGGACATTAGGGGTGTTCGAATTGGGGCTTCGCGAGGTCCAGGATCGCGATCATGCACTATGCGATTTTCAAAGATCTTACGAGTCAGAGTTGGACTACTTCTTATCGCGCCCGGTGAGCGCTCCCGCTTTTCGCCGGTTTGATTTCTTAGGTGAAGGGTTTGGTTGGTTGTACGCTTGATGCTGCGATTGCTGGGACTGGGAAGGATTCTGATTGCCAACTTTGCGTTGGGGCTTCGAGGTAACGCAGCACCTCGACTACATGATTTAGAAGCGCTGTTAGAAGTTCGTTGAGCGGGGCTTGGTGGCAATTGTTGATTTCGATGTTGAGTTGCTTGCTTTCGATTTCTACGGGGGCATCGGCGGCGATAACGATTGGGCGGTGGATGGTTTCGTATAGTGTCCGATTCCTGTTGATTTCGCGGACGCGCACGGGGACTCCGCGACGGATTCGGGTTAAAGCGGCTTTGCGCTTTTCAGAAATGAAGGGACTGGAATCGAAGGCTAGGACGCTGTTCCACTGCGCCATTTGGCCAAGTTCATTTTCGGTGGTGGGCATGGGGAGAAGCGGGTGGA